>JAFGKN010000397.1 GCA_016928605.1 Planctomycetota bacterium
ACTTCGCCCGGACGACTTCGGTGACCTTCTTGCTCATGTTGTTCCTCTCCTGTCAGGATTTTGATGGACCTGCTCTGCTGGATTCCGCGAGCGCTTCCGGCAGCCTCTCGACGAAGGCGCGGATCTCGTCCCGCACCCGGCGGTAGTGCCCGAGGGCCTCCTCCTCCGATGTCGCGGTCTTCGCGAGCGCCGGCGGATCGTCGAAGCCGACGTGGACGACCCGCGTCGTTCCCGGGAAGACGGGACAGTTCTCGTTGGCGTGCCCGCAGACGGTGACCACGTAATCGAACGCGAGATCACGCAGCTCGCTGACGTGCTTGGATCGATGCCCGGAGATGTCGACGCCGGCCTCAGCCATCACCTTCACAGCGCTCGGATTCAGCCCGTGGGTGGCGATGCCGGCCGAGTGGGGCTCGATCACGTCGCCTTTCAGGTGCCGCGCCCAGCCCTCGGCCATCTGGCTCCGGCAGGAATTCCCCGTGCAGAGGAAGAGCAGCTTCAGCTTCTGCGCCATCCGTCTCTCTCCTGTCCTTCGATGGTCTCAATGCGCCGCAGAACCGCGGGGCCGCGAGAACCGCGCGGATCCGCGGAACCGGCTGGTGGATTTGTAACGGCGGAAAGCGCCGTCCTGCAATGTCCATTTCGCTCGAAGTCGTTCGTTTCGAGGCCTCTTCACCTGGGACGGAGTGCCGGCGGAGGATAGAATTTCAGCGGCTCGACGTCTCGGCCGCGCGCCGGCTACCGCCTGCCTGACTAGCCTGACTCGAAGGAGACACTCCCATGCATCCGATCCGCCTCGCGATGGAGTTCGTCCTCGCATCGGCAGCACTCGTCCTCGCATCGGCCGCGCTCCTCAGCGCGGCCGGCGAGGTGAACCAGAAGGCCATCGACGACGTCGCCGCCGGGAAGCTGAAGGAGGCGCGGGCCTCGTGGTGGGGCTTCGACGAGGATGACTCTACGGCGGCGCTGCAGGCCGCGATCGACTCCGGCGCCGCGAAGCTCACCATCGACAACGTGGGCAAGGCCTGGATCACCAGGCCGCTCCGGCTGGCCAGCAACCAGGAGATCACGATCGAGGATGGAGTGACGGTGCTCGCGAAGCGGGGCGAGTTCCGGGGCCGGCATGAGTCGCTCTTCAACATCGATGGCAAGGAGAACGTGACGATCCGAGGGTACGGAGCGACCCTTCGCATGCGGCGGGACGACTACGCCAGAGCTCCGTACGAGAAGGCGGAGTGGCGGATGGCGCTGAACCTCCGCGGCGTCAAGGACGTGAAGATCTACGGTGTGACGCTGGCGGAGAGCGGCGGCGACGGCATCTACGTGGGCGCCGGGCCGGGCGGCGCGCCGTGCCGGAACGTGCTGATCAAGGACGTCGTGTGCGATTCGAACTATCGCCAGGGCATCAGCGTCATCTCCGCGGAGAACCTCCTCATCGAGGACTGCGTGCTCGAGAACACCGACGGCACGGCGCCGCGGGCGGGCATCGACTTCGAGCCGAACAGGCCGGCGGAGCGGCTCGTGAACTGCGTCCTGCGCAACTGCGTGATGCGCGGCAATGCCGGAGACGGCATCGGCATCTACATCCCCACGCTGAACGCCTCATCGAAGCCGGTCTCCCTCCGCTTCGAGAACTGCCAGGCCGTCGGCGACCGCGGCAGTGCCCTGCGCATCTACACCGGCAACAGCGAAGAGGACGCTGTTCTGGGCTCGATCGAGTTCGTGGGCTGCCTGTTCGCGCGCAGCAGAGGGCCAGGCATCGCCGTGGGCGGCAAGCCCGCCGCGGGTCTGAAGCTGCGGTTCGAGCGCTGCACGGTCGCCGACGTGGCGATGGAGATGCCGGCGCAGTCTCCGATCCTCTTCTTCGCCAGGGCCGACGCGCGGCGCGACATCGGCGGCGTCGAGCTTTCGAAGTGCACCATCCGCGATCCGCTCGCTCGAAGGCCGGTGGGTTTCGATGACAGGTCCGGCGAGGTGCGGCTCGAGGGGATCACGGGAGAGCTGATCCTGGAGCGCGAAGGGAAGAGCAGGGAGGTGCGCATCACCCGCGATGTCCTGGCGGAGTGGATGCCCGTCCTGGCCTTCAAGGCGGTCCCCAGGGTGAAGCTGGAGGGCCTGAAGCTGCGCCCCGCGAGGCCGGTCGCGGCGGGCGCTCACAACGCCCCACCGGCCCGGCTGCGCCATGCCGCGGCGTATGCCCTGTACGCCGAGGAGGGCCAGCGGGTAGAGCTCAGGGTGCGGCACCAGCGCGTCGGGCGCTACAGCGGGAGCGCGATGCCCCTCGTCATCACGGCTCCATCGGGGGCGGAGGCGCTCCGCGCGGAGGCGCCGCTCGAGGAGGAGACGCGTGTGGCGTTCGCGGCGCCGGAGACCGGGGTGTACAGGGTGGACTGCGAGCCGGGGGCGAACTGCGTCCAGATCACGAGCAGCACGCATCCCATCAGCCTGAGCAGCGAGCCGCGTCCGATTCCCTTCTACGCGACGACTGGTCGGTTCTTCTTCTGGGTCCCGGATCGGGCGGAGGAGTTCGCGGTGCGGATGGTGGGACAGGACGGCGGCGAGTCGCTGAAGGCGACGCTGATCGACCCGGCGGGGAAGATCGTCCAGTCGGCGGACAACATCCTCCAGGTGCACCAGTTCACGGTCGAGCTGCCCGCGGCATCGCCGGCGGCGGGAGCGGTCTGGAGCCTCCTCATCGAGCGGCCCTCCGCGGGGCGGATGGAGGACTACAGGGTGAGCCTCCTCGGCGTGCCGCCGCTGCTCGCGGGCTCGGCGGATGCGGTGCTGGTCACGGCGGCGGAGTGAGGCGGGGAGGGGGGACGCGGCGGAGAGCGCGAGCCGGCATCGTCAGAGCGGCTCGATGGGGATGCCCAGGTCCGGCCTGCGTGCTGCGTCGCCGGCTCGGGAAAAACCATGCCGGCGGTGTGGCAGCGGCAAAAACGACGCTATCCTTCCCGCGGCGCCGGGCGGTCGAGCGAAGCGGCCGGATCGCTGCGGGCGCTCGTCCGCTCGTCCGCTCCGCTCGACCGCCTCGGCCGCCGAGCGTTGGCCGGCCGGGCTGTTCTGCGGCCGCGGAGAGAGACCCCGCCCGCGCATCTGCCCGCGGGAGCAGCTCGAGCCGGAACGGGCATCGATCGACAAGGATGAAGAAGGAGGGCTCCATGAGTCTCTTCCAGGCTCACGACACGGTCGGAGATGTGGTGGCGCGCCATCCGGCGCTCGCTCGCATGTTCGAGGAGATGGAGATCGATTACTGCTGCGGCGGCAAGAAGACTCTCGAGGAAGTCTGCAGGAGCAGAGCGCTCGACCCCCGCACGCTTCTCACCAGGCTGGAGCAGTCCGCTTCACCCGCCGATCCGCCGGTCGTCGATGCGGCGGCCATGTCGCTCACCGAGCTGGCGGACCACATCGAGCAGACACACCATGCCTACCTGCGCACGGAGCTCCCGCGTCTGAAGGGACTGGCGGACAAGGTGCTGACGGCGCACGGCGCGAAGGAGCCTCGTCTCCGGGAGCTCAGGGACACGCTGCTCGGGCTGGCCGAGGAGCTGTCGAGCCACATGATGAAGGAGGAGCAGGTGCTGTTCCCCATGCTGCGCCAGCTCGAGGCGAGCTCGTCTGCTCCCACGTTCCACTGCGGATCGCTCGCCAATCCCATCCGCCAGATGGAGCTGGAGCACGACGAGGCAGGATCGGCGCTGGCGAGGCTCAGGGAGCTCACGGATGGCTATACTCCTCCGGACTGGGCCTGCAACACCTACCTCGCCATGCTGGGCGCTCTGGTCCGGCTCGAGAGAGACCTGCACGAGCACATCCACAAGGAGAACAACGTGCTCTTCCCGCGCGCGCTCGAGATGGAGGCGCAGGAGTAGACCCGTCCGCTCGACAGAGATTCGCTCCTCCGCAAGCATCGCGCGGTCCAGGATCACGGCCTCGCACCAGCCGCCGCCTCGGCCGGGCCTGCGGGACGGCCTGGCACCGGCTCGGGGCTGTCACCGGCGCTCGTCGCGTGCGAGAATGGCTGCGAGCCCCGGTGGGGTGGGACATCGGGGCGGCCTTGCTGGAGGTGACCATGCATGGGATGACAAGTCGAAGGACGTTCATCGGCCGCGGCGCCCGGGCGATCGCCGCGCTGGGGGCGAGCTCGCTCCTCGGAGCCAGCGCCGGCGAGACGGAGGGGAAGCGGGTCTTCGTCGCGACCTTCGCCCACGAGACGAACACGTTCCATCCGGTGCGCACGGAGGCCTTCGATCTCTGGAAGGAGGGCGATGCGCCGCCGCCGGCGTGGACGGCGCTGGGGCTCGCGGCCGTCCCCGGCGTCTCGGCGCGGCCCGCCGGAGGGGGCACGGTCGACGGGAAAGCGTGCCGCGCCGCCATGGACCGCATCCTGGCCTCGCTCCGCGATGCCCTCCCCGTCGACGCGGTCTTCCTGCGCCTTCACGGCGCCATGTTCGCGGAAGGGATCGGACCGGCCGAGAGCGTCCTCGTCGAGGAAGCTCGTGCGCTCGTCGGCGCGCGTGTTCCCATCGCCTGCACATTCGATCTCCACGGGAACATCCCCGCCCGCCTGGCGCGCTTCGGGGACATCCTCGTCGGCCTGAAGACCGCTCCGCATACCGACCGCGCGGAGACCGCCGAGCTGGCGGCGCGCATCCTCGCGGGCGCCGTCCGCGGAAAGCTGCGGCCGGTCTCGTACATCCTGCCGATCCCGATGATCCTGCAGGGCGAGAAGGCCATGACGACCTCCGAGCCGTTCCGATATCTCGTCGAGGAGGCTCGCCGCGTGGAGCGGGATGGGATGCCCGGGCACGCGGCGCGGATCCTGGCCGCGACGCTCTTCGTCGGCTGCGCGTGGACCGACTCGGCCGACACGGGCATGTCGGTGATGGTGACCGCCGACGGCTCGCGCGGGAGCGCACGCGCGGCCGCCGTGCACCTCGCGCGGTGCATCTGGGATGAGCGCAGCCGCTTCTCCTTCGGCTGCGAAACCGCCGGCCTCGAGGAAGGCGTCCGGCGCGCCCTTGCGGCGGAGGAGACCACGGTCTTCCTCACGGACAGCGGAGACAACGTCACGGCGAGCGCGCCCGGCGATCTGCCGATCGTGCTACGTCATCTCGTCGAGAAGAGGGTGAAGAGTGCGGTCGTCGCCGGCATCCGCGACGCGGGGGCGACGCGGCGCTGCTTCGAGGCGGGCGAGGGGAAGAAGGTGCGCCTCTCCATCGGTGCGACGGTGGAGAAGCGCCACGGCCCTCCGCTCGAAGCCGAGGCGGACGTCGTGCGCCTAGTATCCGAGTCGCGCATGGCGGTCATCCGGATCGGCGGCGTGGACGCGGTGCTGACCGAGCGGCCGGTGGCGTTCACGGATCCGGTCCAGTTCGAGCCGTGCGGCATCAATCCGCTCTCGCGGAAGATCGTCGTGGTCAAGGAGGGGTATCTCTACCCGAAGCTCACCCGGATCGCGCCCCGATACATCATGCTCCTGACGCCCGGCGCCGGCGACATGCGGATCGAGCAGCTGACCTACGAGCGCCGCAGGAAGCCCGTGTTTCCCTTCGAGCGGGACGCTGTCTTCGACCCCGGCGCCGCGCCTCCCGCCTGAAGCCATCGCTTCCACTCCGGCCTCGAGCGGCTCCCCCGCTCGAAGCTTCGCGCTTGCGTGCTACTTCTGCGGCAAGTGCTCGGTCTTCCACGTGTGGATGGCCACGGGGATGTCCGTGCAGATGGCATCGAACCCGAGACCGACTGCCAGCAGATAGTCCTCCAGCGTGTGTCCCGGCCAGCCCGTGACCCTGAGGCCCGCCTTCTGAGCGGCGCGCACCGCGGCCCGCGAGGTCTCTTCCTTCTTGCAGCCGATGCGCTTGATTCCGAGGGCCTGCGCTCGCGCGACGATCTCCTCGTTGCACGGCCCGCCGGTGATGAGCATCAGGTCCGCGGCGGGGAAGAGCCGTTTCATGATCTTGAGCGGCCGCTCGTCGAACGAGGTGAACACGTAGAAGGCCCCCTCCGGGCGTCTGGCCATCGCCGCATCGTGCAGCTTGCGGCAGTAGTCCTCCAGCCGCTCGTCGGGATAGAGGGTCTTGTTTCCGGTCTTCATCTCGAGCTCGAGATAGATGCCCGGCTTGTCCGCGAAATACTCCAGGAGATCCTCGAGGAAGAGCATCGTCTCGCCGGTCTTCTTCGTCTTGATCCCGCGCAGCTCCTCGGCGGTTTTCTCCTCGACAGCTCCCGCGGCGCGGTGCGTGCGGTCGAGCGAGTCGTCGTGCAGGATGACCAGCGCGCCGTCCTTCGTCATGCGGACATCGGTCTCGAACCCTCGCAGCCCTTTCTCGTAGCTTCCCTTGAAGGCGCCGAGCGTGTTCTCCTCGAACTCGAAGGCGCCGCCCCGATGGGCGAAGACGAGGCCTTTCTCCTGAGCCTGCGCGCGACAAACCGTGAGCAGCACGGCGGCGGCGAGAATCGTCTTCATCATTGTCCTCGCGTTCCTCCTGTGACCTCCAGCGATGCTCGAGAACGCCCCATCCGCGCGGCCCGAGCGCTCGCGTTCCTGAGGGCATCATGCGTATGCGCTCGCGGGCCTGTCAAGGCATCTCGCGAGTTCCTGGCGGAGCCTCATCCGCGCTCGCTGCGAGGCGCCGCAGCATCCCCCGGATGTCCGCGACGCCTCGGAATGCGACGTAGACCGTCACGGCGGAGTACCAGACGAGGCAGGCGATGACGAGGACGAGCCAGAACGCTTGCGCCATTTCAGGAACCCTCCGTCTTTCGGGCCGAGCGTCGGCGCGCGAGCAGGGACCCGACCACCATGGCGATCGCCGCGAAGATGTACGCGGCGATCCCGGAGTAGTATGGCCCGATCTCCTTCGCGAAGGCGGCGGTCGCCTCGAGCTTCTCGAGGATCAGGAACCCGGTGGGGAAGGCGGCCCCGACGACGATCGCGGCGGCCGCTCCCCCGCTGTTCGCCTTCTTCCAGTAGCAGCACGCGATCAGCAGCACCGACATGCTCGAGAGGTAGATCGTGCCTGTGACTCCCAGATACGTCCAGAGGTCTCCCTCGATCCTGTACCAGAGGCCGTAGGCGAGGAGGAAGACCCCGATGGCCCCGACGGTGATGCGGTTCACGAGAAGCCCGCGGCGCTCCGACCAGGGGCGGGCTCGCCAGGGCGCGATGATGTCGTTGTAGATGACGCTCGCCCACGTGAGCATGTAGGTCGAGTTGGTCGACATGTCGGCGGCCAGCATGGCCGCCACGAGGATCCCCATGAGCCCGATGGGCACGATCGTCCCGAGGAGCTTCGGCATGGCGAGGACGGTGTCTTCCCCGACCTCCGCGGGCGCGAGGAGCGCGAGCGCCGCGATCCCCCAGAGGGCGGGGATCAGGTAGCGGCAGACGAAGAAGAAGCTCGTCCCGATGTAGATTCTCCTCCCGGTGCGCGTGTCCTTGGCCGAGAGCAGCCGCTGGATGGTCGTCTGCCAGGTGAGGACCACCGCGAACTGGAGGAGCGCGTTGAAGACCACGTAGGCCCACCCCGTGCCCATGTGCTCGTCAGCGATGAACGGGTTGAATCCGGCGTCCCCGAAGCGAGATGTCACTGTGTCGGTGAGGGTGCTCCAGCCCACCTTCACGAGGATCAGGGCCGTCACCGCGAGGATCCCCGTGCTCATGACGACGAACTGGAGGAAGTCGGTGACGATGACCGAGATCATCCCCCCCAGGATCGTGTAGGTGGCGACGAGGATGAGGAGCGCGGTCATGGTCTCCTCGAGGTACGCCTCCGGAAGGCCCGTCACGTGGACGAGGAAATCCCCTCCCTTCCTCAGGAAGACGCCCATGTTCAGGAGACCGCCGAGGACGATCACAAGCCCGCTCAGGCTCCGGATCCTCTTCCCGAAGCGTTTCTCGAAGAGCTGTGGGATCGTCATGACGCCGGAGTCGCGCAGCGGCTTCACGCCGAAGCCCGTCAGTCCGACGACGAACATGGCGATGGCCATGAGGATCCCCGGGGTGGCGCCCGAGAAGCCCTTGTCGTAGCCGTTCTGTGCGCAGTACATGCAGGTCACGATGCCGAACTCCGTCGCGGCGAGGGACGCGATGCCGAGGTAGACGTTCACCTCGCGCCCAGCGACGAGGAAGTGCTCCACCTTTCCCACGTACTTCCGCACCGCGATCCCCGCCGTGGTGACCAGGGCGATGTAGACCCCGACGATCGCCCCGTCCAGCAAACTGAACTCGCTCATCGGATCTCGTCTCTCC
>JAFGKN010000398.1 GCA_016928605.1 Planctomycetota bacterium
CGGCGGCCGCGTCGCGAAGATCCACGTCAAGTCAGGCGATCGCATCCGCATCGGCGCCCCGATTCTCACGCTCGAGGAGGCCGCTCCGCAGGACGCGGGGAAGAGCGAAGGGACGGCTGCGGCTCCGGCTGCCCCCGCGCCTGCAGCTCCGGCCGCTGCTGCTGATTCCGCTGCTGATGCCGCTCCGGCTGCTGCTCCGGCTGCTGATGCCGCTGCTGCCGCTCCGGCTGCTGCTCCAGCCGCTGCTCCAGCCGCTGCTCCGGCTGCTGCTCCGGCTGCTGATGCCGCTGCTGCTGCTCCAGCTGCTGCTCCGGCTGCTGCTCCGGCTGCTGCTCCGGCTGCTGCTCCAGCCGCTGCAGCTCCGGCGCCCGCCGGCCCGGCGACCCGCCGCCTGGCGCGCGAGCTGGGCGTGGATCTCCACCAGGTGAAGGGCTCGGGGCCCGGAGGTCGCATCGACCGCGCCGATGTGAAGGCCCACGTCCAGCGGGTTCTCTCGAGCGGTGCGGCCGCCGCCGGCCTGCCCTCCTCCGCCGGCGGGGTCGGTGTTCCGCCCCTGCCTGACTTCGCGCAGTGGGGGCCCGTCGAGCGCCAGCCGGTCACCGGGATCCGGCGCGTCACGGTCGAGTCGATGTCGCTCGCCTGGAGCACGGTACCCCACGTCACGCAGTTCGACCAGGCCGACATCACGGACCTGGAGGGCGCCCGGCGCCGGTACGAAGAAACGCGGCCTGAGGGCTCGCCCAAGATCACGGTGACGGCGGCGGCGGTCAAGGCGTGCGCCGCGGCGCTCAAGAAGTTCCCGCGCGTGAACTCGAGCCTCGATGCGGGTGCCGGCGAGCTGATCATCAAGCGGTACTGCCACATCGGGGTGGCGGTGGACACCGAGCACGGCCTGCTCGTGCCCGTGATCCGCGATGTCGATCAGAAGACCGTCAGCGAGATCGCCGCCGAGCTGACCGACCTGGCGCAGAGGGCGCGCCGCAGAAAGGTCGATCTCTCGGAGCTGAAGGGGGGCACCTTCACGGTGACCAACCTCGGAGGCATCGGCGGCACGGGCTTCACTCCGATCGTCAACTATCCCGAGGTGGCCATCCTGGGGATGTCGCGGTCGCGCGAGGAGCTCGTGCTCCGCGGCGGAGAGCTCGAGACGCGCCTCGTGCTGCCGCTCGCGCTCTCCTACGACCACCGGGTGATCGACGGCGCGGACGGCGCGAGGTTCCTCCGCCACCTCGCGGCGCTGCTGGAGGACTCCTTCCAGCTCCTGATCGAGGCTTGAAGCCGCGGTGCCCGCCGCGGCCGGGCGATGGCGGGCGCGAGCCGGCGATTCTCTGATTCGAGGTGAGACATGCCCAAGAGCGAGACGCAGCTCGCCGTCATCGGCGGCGGGCCCGGAGGTTACGCGGCGGCCTTCCACGCCGCCGAGGCGGGGATGCGCACGGTGCTGGTCGAGCAGAACGCGCGCCTGGGCGGCGTGTGTCTCAACCGCGGCTGCATACCGTCGAAGGCGCTCCTCCACGTGGCACGGCTCATCGGCGAGGCCGCGGAGGCGCCGGCGTGGGGAGTGAGCTTCGGGCAGCCGGAGATCGAGATCGAGAAGCTGCGGGAGTGGAAGAGCGGCATCGTCGGGAGGCTCTCCGGCGGCATCGCCGAGCTGGCGAAGCGGCGCGGCATCGAGGTGAGGCAGGCGCGGGCATCGTTCGTCGATTCACGGACGCTCCGGCTCGAGGGCCCGGAGGGGGCAGAGGAGACGCTCCGCTTCGAGCACGCGGTCCTCGCCACGGGCTCGTCGCCGGCCATGCCCGGCATCTTCGACATCGGCGATCGTCGCGTGATGGACTCGACGGGAGCGCTCGAGCTCGAAAACATCCCCTCGACGCTCCTCGTCATCGGCGGCGGCTACATCGGGCTTGAGATGGGGACGGTCTACGCCGCTCTGGGCTCCCGCGTCACGTGCGTCGAGCTGACGCCAGGGCTGCTGCCCGGGGTGGACCGCGACCTCGTCCGCCCCCTCCAGAAGCGTCTCGCCAGGATGTTCGAGTCCATCCATCTCGAGACGAAGGTCGAGTCGCTGAAGGCGGCGGGTGAGGGCATCGTGTGCACGCTCAGCGGCAAGGACGTTCAGCCGGAGATCGCCTTCGAGCGGGTCCTGGTGGCCGTGGGGCGGAGGCCCAACAGCCGAGGGCTCGGTCTCGAGGCGACCCGAGTCGAGGTGCTGCCGAGCGGCTTCGTGAAGGTCGACGAGCGCGGGCGCACAGCGGATCCGCGGATCCTCGCCATCGGCGATGTCGCCGGAGAGCCGATGCTGGCGCACAAGGCGACCCGTGAGGCGAGGGTAGCCGTCGAGGCTCTTGCCGGCGAGCCGGCGGCCTTCGACAACGCAGCGATCCCGGCGGTCGTCTTCACGGATCCGGAGATCGCCTGGTGCGGCGTGACGGAGACGCAGGCCGCGGCGGAGGGCCGGGAGATCCAGGTCTCCCGCTTCCCATGGGCGGCATCGGGCCGCGCGCTTACCCTCGGCCGCACGGAGGGCGTCACGAAGATCATCGTGGATCCGGAGACGCAGCGCGTGATCGGCGCCGGCATCGTCGGGCCGGGGGCCGGCGAGCTGATCGCGGAGGCGACGCTGGCCGTGGAGATGGCGGCGGTGGCCCGCGACGTGGCGGACACGATCCACGCGCATCCCACCCTCGCGGAGACCTTCGCGGAGGCCGCGGAGGCCATCACCGGAGCAGCGACGCATCTCTACCGGCCGAAGGCCGAGATCAACGATCGGCCGCCACCTCCTCCACCAGGACGCCGGCTTTGAGCCGGAACTCCTGGATCATGCAGTAGAGGACGGGAACGCACAGCATCGTGATGACCTCGATGGCCATTCCTCCGAACGAGGGGATGGCCATCGGGACCATGATGTCCGATCCGCGCCCTTGAGAGGTCAAAACCGGCAAGAGCGCGAGAAGCGTGGTGGCCGTGGTCATCAGGCAGGGCCGGATGCGGCGCTTGCCGGCCTCGAGCGTTGCCGCTCGAATCGTCGCGATATCAGCCGGCTTCATCCGCGCGAACGAGTCCCGCAGGTACGTGGCGACCACCACGCCGTCGTCGGTGGCGATGCCGAAGAGCGCGAGGAATCCGACCCAGATCGCTACGCTCAGGTTGATCGAGTGGACCTGGAACAGCTCGCGCAGGCTCGTCCCGAACACCTCCACGTCGAGGAACCAGGGCTGGGCGTAAAGCCAGATCATGATGAAACCACCGGACCAGGCGACGATGATGCCGGAGAAGACGAGCCCTGTGGTTATCACCGACTTGAACTGGAGATACAGGATCATGAAGATGATGAAGAGCGCGAGGGGCAGCACGACCATCAGCTTCTTCTCCGACCGGATCTGGTTCTCGTAGCTGCCGGCGAAAGTGAACGTCACTCCCTCGGGCTTGTCGAACTCGCCGGACTCGATCTTCGCCTTCAGGTAGGCGTCGCACTGCTCGACGACGTCCACCTCGGCGTGGCCGGGCTTCATGTCGAACAGGACGTAGCCGACGAGGAAAGTGTCCTCGCTCTTGATCACCTGGGGGCCCCTTATGTACTCGATCTTCGCGAGCTGCGAGATCGGTATCTGCGCGCCGCCCGGCGTGGGGACCAGGATTTTCTCGAGAGACTCGATGCTGTCCCGGAGCTCCCGCATGTACCGGACCCGGACGGGGAACCGGTTGCGCCCTTCCACGGTGGTGGTGATCCGCCGGCCGCCGATGGCCACCTCGATCACATCCTGCACTTGCTGCAGCATGATGCCGTAGCGAGCGATAGCCTGACGATCGATCGCGATCTCGAGATAGGGCTTGGCCACGATGCGATCGGCGACGACGGCCGAGGGCTCGACGGACGGAACCTCCTTGAGTAGCCGCTCGATCTCGAGGCCCGCTTTCTCGATCGACTCGAGATCCGGTCCCATGACCTTGACTCCCATGGGGGCTCGCATGCCACTCTGCAGCATGACGATCCTTGCGGCGATCGGCTGCAGTTTCGGCGCCGATGTCGTCCCGGGAATCTTCCCCGCTGCGACAATTTCCTCCCAGATGTCATCAGGACTGTTGACTCCCAGCCACGCCTGACGACCCGGGTTCAGCTCGGGATCGAGAGGAGGACGCCACAGACGAAAGGGAGCACCCTGGGGATCGGGAATCAGCCGCCCCTTCTCGTCGCGTAGGAACTTGCCCCGCACCCGGTAGGAGTCACCGTCCGGGGCGAGGACTGGCGTCCCCATCTCGTCGCGAAAGACGTCCGTCTCGTCTTCATCGTGGCGGAACAACAGATGATGCCCGTCTTGATCCACGAGGTACTTCGGGTGGTAGTTGATCACGGTCTCGATCATGGAGAGGGGGGCGGGGTCCAG
>JAFGKN010000399.1 GCA_016928605.1 Planctomycetota bacterium
AAGCCGAGTAGAGAGGATACGCATCATGACTTCCGCACGTATGTTTCGAACCGCTCTGTCGATCGCGCTCTTCACGACGCCCGCCGCCATCCAGGCCCAGGCCTACGGCCCGCCGGATCGAAGCTCCCCGGCGGACGAGATGATCCAGAGCTACCTCGCGCGCGAAGCGGACCGGCTCCACGGGACGTTCCTCGACGGAGTGACGACCGCCGCTGACTGGAGCGAACGCCGAGTTCGCTACCGCCAGGAGTACCTCCACATGCTCGGCCTGTGGCCGCTGCCGGAGAGGACGGACCTGAAGGCGACGGTCACGGGCACGCTAGCTGGAGACGGATTCACGGTCGAGATGCTCCACTACCAGAGCCGGCCGCGGCTCTACGTGACGGCGAACCTCTACCGCCCACATAGCATCGAGCCGGGAGAGAGGCTGCCCGCCGTCCTCTACGTGTGCGGTCACTCGGGGCGCGGTCGCAACGGGAACAAGACGGCGTTCCAGTCCCACGGCATGTGGTTCGCGCGGCACGGGTACGTCTGCCTGGTCCTCGACACGCTCCAGCTCGGCGAGATCGCCGCCATCCATCACGGGACCTACCGCGAGGGGCGCTGGTGGTGGCACTCGCGGGGCTACACGCCGGCCGGCGTCGAGTGCTGGAACGGAATCCGAGGGATCGACTACCTTCTGAGCCGCCCGGACGTCGATCCCGAGCGCATCGCGGTGACGGGCATCAGCGGCGGGGGCGCCGCGACGTTCTGGATCGCCGCCGCCGACGAGCGCGCGCGGGTCGCGGTGCCGGTGAGCGGCATGGCCGACCTGCCCTCCTACGTCGGGAACCGCGTGATCAACGGCCACTGCGACTGCATGTTCCTCTACAACACCTTCCAGTGGCCGTGGACTCGCATCGCCGCTCTGATCGGCCCGCGCCCGATGCTCTTCGTGAACAGCGACCAGGACCGCATCTTCCCGATGGACGCCAACGAGCGGATCTCCGCCCGGCTCGAGCGCTTCTACAGCCTCTTCGGCGCGAGCGACGTCTTCGACACCATGGTCAGCATCGGCGGCCACGCCTACCGCGAGGACCTCCGGCGCGCGATCTACCGGTTCATCAACACCCACCTCAAGAACGATCCGCGGCCCGTCGAGGACAGCGAGATCGACCTCGTCGTGCGCGAGGAAGGCGACAGCGGACATCCGATTCCGCCGGAGAGGCTGCGCGTGTTTCCGCGCGATGAGGACCTGCCGGAGGATCAGCTCAACACGGCGATCGACGAGCACTTCGTGCCGCTGGGGAACCCCGGCTTGCCGGAAGGAGACTTCGAGGCGTGGCGGCGGACTCTCCTGGGGATGCTCCGCGGGGAGACCTCCCTGCGCACGATCGCGTCTCCGGTGCCGCCGGCCACTTCGCGCAAGGTCATCAGCGGTCCCGACGGCGGCTTGACGGTGACCATAGAGGAGTGGACCGAGTTCGGCGGCGAGGGGAGCCGCGTGGAAACCGAGCCGGGGATCTCCGTGCATGTGCGGCGTCTGTCGGAGATCGATGCGCCGGCTGCGCGCAGGATCGTTATCGAGGTCACGCTCGAGGAGATCGCCGGGCGAGGCACCGCCCAGGGAGCCGCCGGCGACGCGGTGTTCCTGGTCGCGCCCCGCGGCGGCGGCGCGTGCCCCTGGACTCGAAAGAACCCTCCCAACTACGTCGAGCGCTCTCACGTGCTCCTGGGACACACGGTCGACACCGGCAGGGTGCGCGACATCATCGCCGCGGCCCGCCTCTTGAAGCAGGAGGCCAAGGGAAAAGCCCCGGTGCGCCTCACCGGCCGGGGCGCCGCGGGCATCCTCGCCGCCTACGCCGCGTTGCTCGAGCCGGAAGTCGACGAGGTCGCCATCGCCGATCCTCCGCTCACGCACATGGATCCGCGCGCTCCTGTGATCCTCAACGTCCTGCGCGTCTGCGACATCCCCGACATCCTCGGCCTGCTCGCCCCGCGACGGCTCGAGATCTCCGGGGTCGGTGCATCGCAGGCGAAGGCGCTCGAGCGCGCGAGGGCGATCTACGCCGCCGCTGGCGCCGGGGAAAGCCTGACCATCCGCGGATCGCAGGAGTGACCCCACCGGCCCGCATGCCGCAGGGGACGGTGCGGCGCCCCGCCTCGGGATGCCGGAACGCCGCTGTGGCTCGCCGGCGCTCGATGAACGCCCCCTCCCAGGACGCGCACCCGCGATCGGCACCGAGGCCATGGAGCTTGTGCCCCGCGCCCTCGCAGCCCAGAACTGCCTCGTAGACCACCTACTCCTTGTGAGGCGTCTCGTCGTTTTCTCCGGCGGTCGTTTCCTCTTTCTCCCCGGTATCGCGCGTTTCCTCGATTTCTGCGGCCTTCGTCCGCTCGCGGTACCACTGCGCCCACTGCTCCTCGCCGCCCTTCTTCACTCCGGTGATCTCGCCGAGCGCCTCGCGCGCGAGGCTCTTCGAGGGCGCGGGGCCCTCGCGGGCCGCGCGGATCAGGAGCGGCACCAGCGCGAGCTTCTGCGCGTCGGTGGCCGCGGCGAGCGCCTGCTCCGCCATCGCCAGCCGCTCGCGCGTGGAGTTCACCCGCAGCGTCGCGATGACATCGTCCCCGCGGTAGTGCTTTCCCCCCGGCGCCGCCACGAGGAGCGGGCGGTCGCCCCTCTCCCGCGCCTCGCCCGTTTCGATCGGCGCCTCGTAGAGCGGCAGCGGGCCCTCGAGCCTCGAGGCGCGGCTGCGCGCCAGGAAGAGCACGAAGAGCGCCGCGGGCACGAGTCGATCATCGCGCCAGGCGTACCAGCCGCCGTCCTCCTTCTGGAAGTCGAGCGCGTGCAACGCGAGGAGCGGATACCACTGCCGCCGGCCGAACTCCTCGATGCCGAGGTAGTCGAGCAGCCGCTCGACGATGAGGAAGTTGTAGCCGAGGTCCCCCGGCGATGCCGTCGTCGCGGCGAGGCCGTGCGGACTCACCTTGGAGCCGTAGTCCTTGCCCTTGGGGATGTCCGAGGCCCCCAGCGAGTAGCGAAAGAAGATCCGCGCCCACAGGAGGGCCTCCTGGACCGTCCGCTGCTCGAGCGGATCGCGACCCAGGGCGCCGTAGGCGAAGCTGAGAGCCCCCACGCCGCCGATCTGGCTGGGAAAGGGCTGGACCGCGTGAGAATACCTGAGTACATCACTCACATTGTGCATCGGCCGCTCCGCGCCGAAGTAGGGGTAGACGAACGCGCGCACGCGCTCGAGCTCGCCCCTCCACTCGACGCCGGCGAGCGTCTGCGGCCCGCGATCCGGCCACGGCCGGGCTCCCGCCGGCCGCAGGCCGCGCACGTAGCGCAGGGTCCGGTCCCTCAGGTCCCTCCCGTCGAGGAGGTCGTAGTAGGGCTCGGCTTCCGTCGGCCTCTCTCTGTGTTTCTGGCGCTGCTCCTCCGACCAGAGGCGCCGGCCCCGCGGCAGGAAATCTCCCCACATGTAGGTCCCCCAGCGCTCGAGCGCCTTGACCGTGCTTTCGCACACCCGCCGCGGGATCGCGATGCCCCGCTCCGAGGCGACGGCCAGGGCATCCGCGGCCCAGAAGGTGTTCGAGCTGTCGGCGACCTCCTCGCCCCTGCGGAACCTGAGGTGAGAGTCGCAGTAGGTGAAGAGGCACTTCCCCGGCTCCTCGCAGTGGTGGATCTCGGGGAGGTACCCCCAGAGGTCCGTCTCCCCCGCGCGGCCGCGCACGAGGAACGCGACCGCCTTCTTCAGGATGCCCTCGACGCGACTGCGGCCGCTCAGCGCGGTGGCGACCGCCGTGCGGCCCGCCGCGCCGCTGTCGATGAGATCCCTCGACCGCCGCTCAAGCAACGCATCGAGAGCGAGGATCAGGAAGGCGGCATCGTAGGTCGTGCGCGGCGAGTTCTTCAGCGCTGCAAGAAGCAGCGCTTCCGCCCTGTCGGTGGAGCCGCCCCCGGCCAGCAGGGCCCAGGCCAGGAGCGACGGCACGGCCAGGGCGTGCTCGCGCGCCCAGATCACCCGATCGATCCGCCCCAGGTCGCGCTCGATGAAGTCGACTCCCGAGCGGATGCCCCTCTCGATCCTCCCGGCGAGGTCCGGCGGGGGAAAGGGTTCCACGCCCTTCAGCTCGAAGGAAAGCGAGGTCGTGCGGCGCGGGTTGAAGTAACGATCGCCCGTCACGTGGGCGTTCTGGATCGAGATGCGGGTGAAGAGGCTTCGCTCGGGATCGAAAACAGACTCTACCGGCGCCGCCTCCAGCGCGCCGTTTTTTCCGAAAGTCGAGTTGAAGAGCTCATAGGGCCACTGGCCTCTGACGATCCAGGTGCCGGACTCGGGCGAAAAGACGGGAGGATGAGGCTCAACGTCAAAGAGGAAGACGGGAGACTCACATACGGGAACGCGCGCGGGGGCACCCTCGGGGTCGTAGAAGCCGTGCAGGTTCGGCCGGAAGTACTCGACGACGCCAAAGTGATACCTGCTGAGAGAGGCCACATTCCAGGCACTACCACGCCCGAACCATGTCCCATCCTCGGTTATGGTCTTTCCGCGCTCTCGAATGAGCCTCGGCTTCTCACTTCTGAATTCGAGCGTCCGCCCCCAGAGACCTGGCTCATATAAATCCGCCGCGGTCACGTAGAGTCGGCCAGGATGCTCCGGTGAGTCGCGCGCATCCACGTCGCCGTAGGTCACCTCGTAGACCGCCATCCGCCCGTCGGTGAGGCGCCCGCGAAGCCGAGGGGCCTGCGGCGGCGCAACGACTAGCTCCTGGGCCATCAGAGCCGCACTGAAAAAACCGAGAAGCAGGAGGGCCCCGCGAGCCCCCCTGCTCTCCCTGTCATGCCTCTTGAAGTACCTGGACCCCATTCGTCCTCCGGCCCCGCTCGAAGGCGGAGCGCCTTACTTGCAGAAAAGCTGGACCGTAACCTTCTGGTAGGCGGTCTCGCGGTTGCTCTTGCCTCCATTGAACCGGTCGACAGTGTTTCGCTGCCGGACCTTGACCTCGAAATGCACAGCAGCGCCAGCCGCGAGGTTCGCCCATCTGTTCGCGGGATGCCATTCCTTCCCCTGGTCGGCACAGTTTATGCAACCGCAATCGCTGGGATCTTCATAGTACTCTCCGCCAAGCCAACTCGGATTGGCAGGGTTTGGTCCTCCGTACTCGATTGTCGCGTCGTAGGAGTACACGGACGACCGCCTGGGCATGTTCCAGTACCGGCAACAGTCGTTGATGAACGTCGGGCCGCTCTGAAACTGCCAACTGTAGCGTAGCCGGATATCGGTCGGCCGCGTGTTGTCACCATCCGACCAGAGCGCCACCGCCTGGGCCGGCTCGTCGAGAGGGCCGACGTCGGCCTCCGCGATCCCCGGCGTCGGCGTGTTCGGACACTTGATCGTGTCGAGCTCGGCGTAGTTGATCCACTTCTGGTTGCCCTCCTGGTGCCAGGAGCCGCCGGGGCCTTCCGGGTCGAAGTTCTGGAGCTGCTTGAACGCCCCCCGGTCTCCGGCCGGCGGCACCGGCCCGCCGCCCAGCGGGAACTGGAAGACCACCGTGCAGACCGGAAAGAGCGGGTTGTTCGCCGATCGCTGCGACGCGCTGTGCACACCGATGATGAGCGGATCCTCCGCCTCGCCATCCTCGTCGTCGTCGGGCAGCTCGTAGGTCGTCATCTCATCCACCGGCCCGCTCACGTATCCGGTGCACTCGCCCTCCATGTCGCAGATCGTCTCCACCCCCGGCGGCACCGCCTCGGAGTAGATGATCACCGCCGTCGGGTAGTCCTGGCAAGCGTCGACCGCCGCGACCACGAAGCGGTGCTCCGGATCGGGGCTCAGCTCGGCCGTGAGCACGAGGAGCTGCCCGCAGGATTCCTGGTACTCGATGCCGAGGAACTCGAGGTCCGTTCCGGGCGCGACCGGCACGTCGTACTCGTCCATGTAGTAGGGATCGGAAACCGCCTCGGCCAGACCATCCACGTCGAGGTCCTCGAGCACGTAGACGACCGAGCCGGCCGCGCTCGCCATGTAGCCCGAGACGAAGATGCGGCCCGTCCCGGGGTCGACCGCGAGCCCTCGGGGGCCGCTCACCTGCCCGCCCTCGAGAAACTCTGGCTCATCGAAAAACCCGTCGCTGTCGCTGTCGCTCCAGACGTACAGGGCGTCGTAGCCGAACTCGTCGTGGAGCGTCACCAGCCTCTGCCCATCGAGCGTGCTCACCAGCACGCCGTCCACCGCCGGCGACGTGTCCGGCAACACCTGGAGGAGATCGATGACGACCGATGTGTCGCTGATGCCATCTCCGGTCGTGTCGCGAAAGCCGAGGATCTTGGCGTCGGTCGACAGGGCGTAGACGTGCCCACTGGCCGCCGCCGCGAGCATCTTCACGTAGTCGCTGGGCAGACCGGCGAAGACGATCGGATCGAGCGATGAGTCGAGCGGCGCGATCTCGATCGCCGTCCCGCTCGTGTCCCCCGGCACGACGTAGAGCGGATCCTCCACTCCGTCCCCCGTGATGTCCACCCGCGCGAAGAACGGGCAGAACTCCGCGTAGTGGCGGCGGTCGAGGTCGCAGTCGGGCTCGAAGGCGTCGGGCGTCGTGTCGAGCCACGGCCCGCACTCGAAGGGCGGCTCCGGCGGCGGCCCGCCCTGGAACAGGTAGTTGAAGATGCGCACGGCATCGGTGAGCTCCAGCGAGCCGCTGTCATCGGAGTCGGCTGCATCGAACCGCGCGGGCGGCGGCCCGCCCTGGAACAGGTAGTTGAGGATGTAGTTGCCGTCGGACATGTCCACGGCATCGTCCTGGTTGGCATCGCCGCGCAGGAACGCGCTGCAGGTCGAGTCGAGCCCGCCGAGCGGCGCCGTCCCCTCGCCTCCCGGCGCCGAGACCGACCGGTCGAAGATGCCCGAGAGATCCACCGGCCCGCCGCCGGTCGCCGCGAAGTACGCCTCGACCGTCCTCACCAGCAGCTCGGGATCGAGGTCTCCCTGGATCAGGTACTCGAAGGCGATCTCCTCGCCCTTCGTCACGTCACCGTCTCCGTCCAGATCCGCCCGCGACGGATCGAGCAGATCCGTCAGACTCGTCTCCTCCGCGGCCTCCTGCGCCGCCAGGTCCGCCGCGACCCAGAGCCCGCAGGAAACCGCGGCCGCCACCAACCACCCGGTCATCCGAGTAGACGCATGCAACGACGTCATCTTCAAGCCCTCCCCAAAAAAAGGCCTTGCACACCATGTCCTCGCCCCAGGGCGCCGGACTCCACGAACACACTGGAGGATGCCGGAAAGCCAGCATCCTCCGAGCCCACAGCTCGATCCTCAGCAACCGCTGCGCTCCCACTGCAGGCTTTTCCCACCAGCAAGAGCCTGCAGCGGCATCGACGCGCTGCGCACGGGTGCCGGCTGCCGATGCGAGGCTCGCGCCTCGCGCTCCCGGCTGGCTGAACGGTTGCGATACGCGGCCGCAGCCCGCACGGCGAAATCCCAGCGAAGCTTCCGCGCGGACTGCGGCCCGGTTCACGCCGCGGCTCTACCCCTAGATGTCGCGAGATGGTGCGATCAGGGAAAATTCCCGATTTTTTTTGCGGAACGTCGAGCGCGAAGCTAGGCTGGGATCAGCCGCTGTCCACCGGCGCCAGGTCATGCAAGAAGAGGCACCGGTCAAGCGGCGAGTTCGGCGCTCGAACGACCAAGGCGCGATGCATCCGTGCCCGCGGGGGAAAAGGGTAGAGATGGGAACAGCGAACGATGACAAGCGCGCTCTTCGAGAGATGCTCGCCGTGTTGCAGGAAGATCTCGCGAGGTACGCGACGCTGCTGGCGGCACGGATCACGGATCCCGCCATCGACGGCGCTGATCTCACGCAGACGGCATTGCTCCTCGCGCTCGAGAAGGAGAGATCGCTCGAGGGGCTGACGATTCGCCAAGTCTTGGCGTGGCTCAAGCGAGCGATGGCTTTCCAGGCGAGAAACATCGCCCGCAAGGCGCGCCGGATGGGACCGATTCGCCGGCTTCCACCGGATGCCGACTGCGAATGCTCGGACGCGATCGCCGGGGAGGCGTGGAGTCCCGTGGGGTTCCTGGACCGCAAGGAACGAAGCTCCACCTGGAACCGCATCCTCAGGGGCATCCCCGCGCTCGAGGTCTCGCTTTTCCTCAAGGTTCGCCTCGACGGGAGAGCGGTCGGCGAAGCGGCGAATGAACTCGGCATCCGGCCGGACATGGCCTACGAGGCGCTCGCAAGGACCACGCAGAGACTTCGCGACGCAGTGCGCAGAGCTGGGATGAAGCCACCGCGAGGAATCTCCCGCAGAGAGAGAGAGAGAGAGAGAGAGAGAGAGACCGACGGACGGAGGACGGATGAGATCATCGCTGGATATCGATCCTCCTCCTCCGCCCTGAGGGCCCGCGCCGGCATCGTGGCCCCGCCAGCGCGGAGGGCGCGAATCGAACGGCGCCTGCCGATGCGTGCCCGTAGTCGGTATCGCAGGGGACATGGCGCCCGCGCTCGCAGGGTGATCAGCGGCCCGGCCGGCAAGACCTCCGCCGCCTGCCGTTTCTATACCCAGCCGGTCTCGTCTCAGAACCCCTGGTGCTCGGTGCGCGCGATGATCTCGTTCTGGAGGTCGCGCCCCAGCTCGGTGAAGTAGTCGCTGTAGCCCGCCACGCGGACGATGAGGTTGCGGTGCCTGTCCGGCTCGCGCTGCGCCTCGCGCAGGGTCTCCGCTCCGACGACGTTGAACTGGACGTGGTGCCCGTCGAGGCGGAAGTAGGAGCGCACGAGGTCGGCCAGGCGGTCGAGCCCCTCGCCCTCCAGCACATCCGGGCTGAACTTCATGTTGAGGAGCGTGCCGCCTGTCCGCGCGTGATCGATCCTCGCGGCCGAGCGGATGACCGCCGTCGGCCCCCGCACGTCGGCTCCCTGGCTGGGGGAGATGCCGTCGGAGAGCGGCTCTCCGGCGAGGCGGCCGCCGGGCAGCGCGTCCACGACCGAGCCGAAGTAGATGTGGACGGTCGTCGGCAGGAGGTTGACGCGGTACTTGCCTCCCTTCGTGTTCGGGCGGCCGTCGAGCACATCGTAGTAGATGTCGAAGAGCTCCGCGGCGATGGCGTCCGCGAGCGGGTCGTCGTTGCCGTACTTCGGCGTCTCCTCGCGGAGGATGCGGAGGATCTTGTCGCGGCCTTCGAAGTTGGACGCGAGCGCCTCGAGCATCTCGGACATGCTCATCGTCCTCTGGTCGTACACGTGGTGGCGGATCGCGGCCAGCGCGTCGGTCAGGGAGCCGAGGCCGACGCCCTGGATGTAGGTCGGGTTGTAGCGGGGACCTCCGTCGTGGTAGTCCTTCCCCTTCTCGATGCAGTCGTCCATGAGCACGGACATGAAGGGAGCCGGCATCCGGGTGGCGAAGATCCGCTCGATCGCGTTGTTGCCAGCGACCTTCACGTCGATGAAGTACCTGAGCTGCCGGCGGTACGCCTCCATGAGCTGCTCGAACGAGCCGAATCCGCGCGGATCGCCCGTCACGGTGCCCACCCGCTGGCCGCTCCTCGGATCGATGCCGTCGTGCAGCGCCAGCTCGAGGATCTTCGGCCAGTTGCAGTAGCCCGTCAGCGTGCAGCTCTCCTTGCCGAAGGCGCTGATCGTCACGCAGCCGCTCGGCCCGCCGCAGCGCGCGTCGACCATCGTCTTGCCGTCGTGCAGCATCTCCTTGACGATGACGTCGCTGTTGAAGACCGACGGCTGCCCCAGGCCCGTGCGGATGACCCGGCACGCCCGGCGCAGAAACCGATCCGGATTCTTCGCGCTGAGCTGGATGCACGCGCTCGGCTGGACGAGCTGCATCTCCTCGACGACGTCGAGGATCATGTAGGAGATCTCGTTCACCGCGTCGCTGCCGTCGGGCTTGAGGCCGCCGGTGTTGATCAGGGCGAAGTCGGTGTAGGTGCCGCTCTGCTCCTCGGTGATGCCGACCTTGGGAGGCGCGGGCTGGTTGTTGAACTTCACCCAGAAGCACTCGAGCAGCTCCTTCGCCCCGTCCGGCGTCAATCGCCCCTCCTCGAGGTCGCGGGTGTAGAAGGGATGGAGATGCTGGTCGAGGCGCCCGGGGTTGAAGGAGTCCCAGGTGTTCAGCTCCGTGATGACGCCCAGGTGGACGAACCAGTAGCACTGGAGCGCCTCGCGGAACGTGCGCGGCGCGTGAGCCGGCACCCTCCGGCAGACCTCGGCGATCTCGAGGAGCTCGGCGCGCCGCACCGGGTCGCTCTCGGCTCTCGCCATCTCCTCGGCCTTCTCCGCGTGGCGCCTCGCGAAGA
>JAFGKN010000400.1 GCA_016928605.1 Planctomycetota bacterium
GACCGCGCCTCGAAGCCTGCGGTCGCGGCGCTCGACGGGTTGGTCCCGTGCGCGCTGTCGGGCACGAGCACGATGGTCCGCGAGCCAGCCTCGCCGCGCTCGACGAGCCTCGCCTTGATCATCATGAGCGCGGTCAGCTCTCCGTGAGCGCCGGCCGCCGGCTGAAGGCTGACGTGGGGCAGGCCGCTGATCTCGGCGAGGAGCCCCTCGAGGCGGTGAAAGACCTCCAGGTAGCCCTGGATCTCGGCCGGCGCGCAGAGAGGGTGCGCCCAGGCGAAGCCCTCCAGGCCGGCGACCGCCTCGTTGACCCGGGGGTTGTACTTCATCGTGCAGGAGCCGAGCGGATAGAAGTTCTTGTCGATGGCCATGTTCATCGACGAGAGGCGCGTGTAGTGGCGAACCACCTCGATCTCGCCCAGCTCGGGCAGCTCGGCGGGCCGGCTGCGGAGGAACCGCTCGGGGATGCAGGAGTCGATCGCAGGGAGGCCGGCCTCGGGAGGAGGTGGAAGGACCGCGCGCCGGCCGCTGCGGCTCTGCTCGAAGAGGGTCGGCTGCGCGGGAGCGGGGCTCTTCCTGTCCATGGGGGATCGACTCTCTGGATTCATGTCTCGAGCAGGATCTCTCGGAGCCCCTCCGCAAGGCGCGCGATGTCCTCGGCTCGCGTCATCTCGGTGAAGGCGAAGAGCATCTGGTGCGAGCGCTCGGGGAAGTACCTCCCGAGCGGCAGTCCGCCGCCGATGCCTCGCTCGGCCAGCCGGCGGTAGAGGTCTCCGGCGGGGATCGGGAAGGCGAGGGCGAACTCCTGGAAGAAGGGAGCACCCGAAGCGGGGCTGACTCCGGGAAGCTCCGCGAGCATCCGGAAGGCGCGATGCGCCTTGCGGGCGGAGGTCTCGGCGACCTCCCGCAGCCCCTGCTTGCCGAGGAGAGCGAGGTAGATCGCGGCGCGCAGGGAGCAGAGGCCCTGGTTCGTGCAGATGTTGCTCGTGGCGCGCTCGCGCCGGATGTGCTGCTCGCGGGTCTGGAAGGTGAGGACGTAGCCCCGCTTTCCGTCGCGGTCGCGCGTCTCGCCCACGAGTCGTCCGGGGACCTTCCGGACGTGCTCCTGGCGGCTCGTGAAGAATCCGAAGGAGGGGCCGCCGAGGGACGGCGGATTCCCGAGCTGCTGGCCGTCGCCGACGACGACGTCCACGCCGAAGCTCCCCGGCGGCTCGAGGACGGCGAGGGAGATCGGATCGACGACCGCCACGAGGAAGGGGCGCTCCTCGCCCCGGGCGTCCGCGACGCGCGCGACAGCGGCCATCTCCTCGATCGAGCCGAGGAAGTTCGGGCTCTGGACGGCGACGGCGAGCACGTCCGGGCCGAGATCCTCGAGCAGACTCCCCAGAGCCTCCGGCGCTGTGATGCCGCCCACCAGCGGCAGGGTGACCACATCGACCGGGTGGTGCCGCAGGTAGGTCTCGAGCACGCGCCGGTACTCGGGGTGGACTCCCTCGGAGACGATGACCTTCGTCCCGCGCCTCCGGACGGCGTACGCCATCAGCACCGCCTCGGCAAGTGCCGTCGCGCCGTCGTAGAGGGACGCGTTGGAGAGATCCATGCCGGTGAGCTCGCAGATCATGGTCTGGTACTCCATGATTGCCTGCAGCGTGCCCTGGCTCACCTCGGCCTGGTAGGGCGTGTAGGAAGTGCTGAACTCGCCGCGGCTCGCGAGGTGGTCGACGGCGGAGGGGATGAAGCGGTGGTAGACGCCGGCGCCGAGAAACGAGGGACGGTCCGTCATCCGCGAGTTGCGGGAGGCGAGAGCGCGCATCTCCCGGAGGATCTCGGCCTCCGTCCGCATCGGCGGGATGTCGAGCGGCCGCCGCAGCCGGATCTCCTCCGGCAGCGTCCGGAAGAGATCCTCCAGCCGCTCCTTGCCGAGCGCTGCCAGCATCTCCGCGCGGTCCCGCTCGTCGTGGGGGACGTAGCCCATGGCCTCCGGCTCCTCTCGGTCTACTCCGCCTCCGACTCGACGTGGACCTCGTACTCGGCGGCGCTCAGGAGACCCGATCGCTCGGCGGCATCGGTCGAGCGGATCTTGATCAGCCAGCCTTCCTCGAAGGGCGAGCGGCTCACGAGGTCGACGCTCTCCGCCGCCTCGGAGTTGACCTCGACGACCTCTCCGCTCAGCGGGGCGACGAGGTCGCTGACCGTCTTGGTGGACTCGATCTCGCCGAAGCTCTCCCCCAGGCGCACCCGCGATCCGACCTCCGGGAGGTCGATGAAGACGAGGTCGCCGAGCTGCTCGACGGCATGGTCGGTGATCCCCACCGTGGCCGTTTCTCCCTCGATGCGGGCCCACTCGTGAGTCCTGGTGTAGACGACATCATCCGGTCGCGACATGGTTCGTCATCCTCTCTTGCGGGTGCGCGAGTAGAAGGGCAGATCCACGATCGCCAGCTTCTCGCGCCGGCCGCGCACGTCGACCTCGAGGCCGCCGCCGGCCTGAGCTGATCGATCGAGATAGCCCATCGCGATGGGGTAGCCCAGGGTCGGCGACGGCGCGCCGCTCGTGATCACGCCCACCTCGGCGTCTCCCCGGTGGATCTTCATCCCCTGGCGCGCCACGCGGCGGCCCTCCACGCGAAAGCCGCGGAGGCTGCGGTGGACTCCCGAGGCGCGGATCTCGACGAGCCGCCGCTTTCCCACGAAGTCGGCCTTCTTCTCGAGCTTGACGGCGAAGTCGAGCCCGGCCTCGAAGGGATTCGTCGACTCGTCGATCTCGTTCCCGTAGAGCGGCATCCCCGCCTCCAGGCGAAGGGTGTCGCGGGCTCCCAGCCCCACGGGGGAGACGGCGTCTCCTCCCGCCTCGAGCGCTCGCAGCCAGAACC
Source organism: Planctomycetota bacterium (assembly GCA_016928605.1). GTDB lineage: Bacteria > Planctomycetota > UBA8108 > UBA8108 > UBA8108 > JAFGKN01. Next base: position 2,871 of record JAFGKN010000400.1, read on the forward strand.
GCTCGGCCTGATCGGCCGCGAGGTAGACCTCGAAGCCGTTCTCTCCGGTGTAGCCGGTGCGGGCGACGAGCGCCTTCTGGCCCTCGAAGCTCGCCGAGAGGATCTGGTAGTAGCCGAGCGTGTTCCACGGTCGGTCCGGGTGCTCGACGAGCGACGGGATGATCTCCGCCGACCGAGGCCCTTGCAGGGCGATCATCGCCCACTCCGGCGTGCGGTCGATGAGCTGAGCGCTCACTCCCGCGGGGCGGTGCAGGCCGAGCCAGTCGATGACCCGGAGCCGGTTCGATGCGTTGACGACGAGCAGCCAGCTCTCGGGGAGGCGGTAGACGATCGCGTCGTCGATGACCGTGCCGCGATCGTTGAGGATGAGCGTGTAGCGGGCGCGGCCGCTCTCCATCGCCCCGACGTCGCCCGAGAGGACGTGCTGGAGCCAGGTCTCCGCGCCGTCGCCGATCAGCTCGAGACGGCCCATGTGGCAGAGGTCGAAGAGGCCCGCCGACTCGCGGACGCGGCGGTGCTCCTCGGGAATCGCCCCGTAGCGCAGGGGCATCTCCCAGCCGTGGAAATCGATGAGCGTCGCCCCCGCCTGCCGGTGGAGCCGGTGCAGCGCCGTGCGCGCGGCCGGCTGACTGGATGGATCGGACAAGGGAAAGACCTTCGAAAATCGGTGGCCTTGACGATCGAGCCGGGCCTTCGATGCCCGGCCTCATTCATGGGGCGGTGGTTCGACGAGCCGGCCGCCTGGAAGGTCCCTCGCCCGCCGTCCTCCCGCGCGGGGCGGGAGACGACCTTCGAGGACTTCAGATGTCCTCCACGGGAGGCGGAGCGTCATCCTCTTCAGGAGCCGTCGGGTCTTCCCCCGGATCTCCGGGCTCCGGCTCATCGCTCGCCGGGGTCTCCGAGCCCTTCGGTATGCCGAGCTTCTCGCGAAGCATCGCGACGGCCTTCTTCTTATCGAGGATGCCGCAGATTTTCAAGCCGCGAATCGTGAACTTGGTGTCCTTCCAGTAGAAGCCGACGACGCCGGAGGGGTTCGTCTTCTGCATCGACAGCTTGTTGGTCGCCTCGTCCGAGCCGCCCGCGTCGTAGGTCGCCGTGATGAGGGCGCTCCCGGTGGGACCCTTGCTCGCCTTGTCGGGATCAGGCATCTGGAACTCGACGACCCAGGGAACCGTTCGCGTCTTGTCGTGCCAGTAGTTGGCGTTCTTCTGGAGCTTGGGATCCGGGTAGGTCTTGGTTCCCCTGGGGGTTCCTCCCGAGACCCGGATGATGTTGATGAAGTCGGTCCCCCAGTAGCTTTGCTTCTTCGGATCGAGGCAGAACATGCACCCGAACGTCCCGGTTCCCTTCATCACCGCGATGTTGAAGTTCCACGTGATGCGGAGCTTGTAGATGAACGGAACGTGGAAGAAGACGAAGCCCTGCGTGTTGCCGTTGAAGGAGACCATGGCTTCCTCGGGGACATCCGCGTCGCTCACGCCTCTCGTGAACGGATCCTCGAAGCCGATGTACACCTTCGGGTTGGGCGTCTTCGAGATGTCGAGATCGTCCTTCACTCTCCGGCCGCTCGAGTAGTCGAGCATGACGAGGCCGGTCTGGGGATCGTAGGTCGTGGCCACCGAGGAGAGCTTCAAGATGTGCTCCTGGAGGAACAGCTCGTCCTCGTCGTCGATCTCGTTGGGGAAGTCGCCGGGATTGAACTGGAAGCAATTGGCCCTGCTGACGACGCCCGGCGTGGGGAGCAGCCCGCTCGGCGGAATCACCGGCGGCGGCACGGGCGACGTCGGGCTGTCCGGCGGAAGCGGCAGCGCGCCGCCTGATGGCGGCGGCGGGGGGATGAATCCTCCGGGAACCGCGCCGCTCTCTTGCTTCTGAGCGGCCAGGAGCGCCTCGTCTCGCTTTCGCTGCTCTTCCAGGAGCCGGTTCATCTCTTCCTGGTCGGCGACCATCTTGAGCGCGCGCGTGTACTGGCTCGCGGCGGAGTCGAATTGCTGCGCCGCCTGCTGGAAGTCGCCGTCGCCGAAGGCCAGCAACCCCTGCCGCTCGGAGCGCTCCGCGTACTGCCATTCCGTCATCGCCGTCTCGTCGGCCTTCTTCTCCAGGGCTTTCGCCTTCCACTTCTCCATGGCCTCCTTCGCGAGCGCCGCCATCTCGCGGTACTTCGCGTTCTGCCCGGCGACCTCGGCGGCGTCGCTGAACTGCAGCGCGGCCTGGTTGAAGTAGGACCTCGCCGACTGAGCCGCCCGCAGTTCCTTCTTCTGGAGGCTCGCCACTCCCTGATCGAAGGCCTTGACGGCCTCCTGGAACTGAACCTTCGCGTTTTCCTCGGCTTTCGCTTCGGTCGCCTTGACCCGAGCCTCCTCGGCGTTCTTCTGGGCGGCCTCGGCCCCCTGGAGCGCCTCCTTCAGCTCCTTGGCGTCGGCGACGAGCCGGCCGAGGGCGCTCGCGGCCAGACGGAACTCGCGGTTCGCCTTCTCCACGTCGCCGTCCAGGAGATACTGCTGGCCGACGCTGATCTTGTCCTCGGCTTTGGAGAAGTCCTCCGGATAGAGATCAGCGGCGCCGATCTCCTCGGCTTCGGCGAGCGCTGCCGTGGCCCGCTCCCGGACGCTGGACGCCGCGGCGGGAACGTCTCTCTCTCCTTCCGTCTCCTCCCTGGGAGGTCTCTCGGTCCGCGACGAGGCGGCTCCCCCCCTCTTCGCCTTCTTCGGCGCCGGGGCCGGCTCCGACTCGCCCCCGCAGCTCCCGAGCCAGGCGGGGGAGGAGAGGAGGAGGACGAGACCCGCGAGCGAGAGGAGGTGGTGGAAACCCCGCGCTCCAGCGAGGCGGTCGCAAGCAGCGGATCGCGGGCGACCCGCACTCCCGACGGTGGGGGCATTGGATGGGAACATTCTGACGGCTCCTCGATGGGACACTCAGGAAGATCGCGGGGACGGCTGCATCGGCCGGCCCGGCGCGAAGACCCGGGACAGAGCTCCAGATGCCGCGGGCGACTCGGGGCAGATCCTCGCGGCCGGGCACCCCTCCTCGGCGAGGACCGGCGGAGCGGGCATCCCCCGCGAGGGACCGGACATCGATCCACGACGCAAGCCGGCGCGGATTCTCGCGCTGTCGCCGGCGGCGCGCGTCTGACTTCGACTCATTGTAGGGGACGCGGGCGCTCGAGGCAAAGGGGGATTCAGCGATGCCGGCAGCGCGGCCCCGCGGCGCGAGCTCCGGGGAACCGGGACACGCGGAGCGGATCAGCGGGCCCGTTCCTCCTCGAAGGCGCCGATCTTCTGGAACTTGCAGTAGCGGTCCTCGATCAGCTCCTCGGGCGAGAGACCGGAGAGCTCCCGCAGGTGGCGCAGGATCGCCTCCTTGAGGGTCGCGGCCGCGATCTGGTGATCGCGATGCGCCCCGCCGAGCGGCTCCGGGAGGATCTCGTCGATGACCGAGAACTCGAGGAGGTCCTGGGCCGTCAGCCGGAGGATCTCCGCCGCCTTCTCCTTGAACTCGGCGCTCTTCCAGAGGATGGCCGCACAGCCCTCGGGCGAGATGACGGAGTAGTAGGCGTGCTCGAGCATGAGGATGCGGTTCCCCACGCCGATGCCGAGAGCCCCGCCGCTGCCGCCCTCGCCGATGACGACGCACACCACGGGGACGCGCAGCGCCGCCATCTCCATCAGGTTGCCGGCGATCACGAAGGCCTGCCCGCGCTCCTCGGCCCCGATGCCCGGATAGGCTCCGGGGGTGTTGATCAGGGTCACGATCGGGAGGCCGAACTTCTCGGCGAGCTTCATCCTGAGCAGCGCCTTGCGGTAGCCCTCGGGGTGGGGGCTTCCGAAGTGGCAAGCGATCTTCTCGGTGGTGTCCTTTCCCTTGCGCTGGCCCACGATCATCATCCGGACCCCGCCGATGGTGGCGAGGCCCGTGAGGATCGAAGGATCGTCGCGAAACGCGCGGTCGCCGTGCAGCTCGACGAAATCGTCAGCGATGAGCTGCACATAGTCGGTCGTCATGGGCCTGTCCGGGTGGCGGGCCAGCTGGACCTTCTGCCAGGCCGAAAGGTTGGAGAAGATGGCTTTCTTCTTCTCGTCGCAGCGGTCC
>JAFGKN010000401.1 GCA_016928605.1 Planctomycetota bacterium
AAGGGCCAGAACCTCTGCACCGCGGCGGACCACGCCGACTTCGACCTCTTCGTCGACTGGAAGATCGGCCCGGCCGGAGACAGCGGGATCTACCTGCGGGGGTCGCCTCAGGTGCAGATCTGGGATGTGGCCCAGCATCCGGAGGGCTCGGGCGGGCTCTACAACAACCAGATCCATCCCTCGCGGCCGATGGTCTGCGCCGACCGTCCGGCGGGCGAGTGGAACACGATGCGCATCCGGATGCTCGGCGAGCTGGTCACCGTCTACCTCAACGACGTCCTCGTGGTCGATGACGTCGTGATGGAGAACTACTCGGAGCGCGACCGGCCGATCTACCCGAGCGGCAGCATCGAGCTCCAGAATCACGGCAATCCCCTCTACTTCAAGAACATCTACCTTCGCGAGATCAGCGGTCCCGTGGTGAAGAAGGGGGATCGAGTGGCCATCGCCGGCGATTCCATCACCGAGCAGAAGCTCTACAGCCGCTACATGGAGGACTACCTCATCGCGTGCGTGCCGCAGCTCGACCTCCGGGTCGTGCAGCTCGGATGGAGCGGAGAGCGCGCACCCGGATTCGAGGCGCGCCTGGCCAACGATCTCCTGCCGCTCGATCCGGATGTCGTGACCACGTGCTACGGGATGAACGACGGCCTCTATCGCGCCTACGAGCCGCCGATCGGCGATGCGTACCGCCGCTCGATGCTCGCGATCGTGAAGCAGCTCAAGGCCGCGGGGGCGACGGTCGTCGTCGGTTCGCCGGGCGCGGTCGACAGCTTCAGCTTCCGCCATGCGGTGGGACCGGCGGCCTACAACGAGAACCTCGCGCGGCTCCGCGACATCGCCCGCGAGATCGCTCTCGATGAGGGGATGCCGTTCGCCAACGTGCACGATCCCATGGTGATCGCGCAGCGCGAGGCGAAGCCCGCCCTCGGCAAGGAGTACGATGTTTGCGGCGCAGATGGATTCCATCCCCGTCCCAACGGGCACCTGGTGATGGCCTACGCATTCCTCCGGGCGTTGGATCTCGACGGCGAGATCGGCTCGATCAGCGTCGACCTCGCGCGGGGAGAGGCCTCGGCGAGCGATGGGCATCGCGTGGTCGCGGCGCGCAGGGGCGAGGTGGAGATCGAGAGCTCGCGCTATCCGTTCTGTTTCTTCGGCGATGCCAAATCGCCGGACGGAACGCGCAGCATCCTCCCTTACGTCCCGTTCAACCGCGCGCTCAACCGGCTGACGCTGAAGGTCCGCGGGCTCGAGGCGGACCGCGCCAGGGTCGAGTGGGGGACGCAGGCGAAGAGCTTCTCGAGGAGGGACCTCGAGCGCGGCATCAACCTGGCCGCCGAGTTCCTCGACAACCCCTTCTGCGAGCCGTTCCGCAGGATCGACGAGATCGTCGCGGGGAAGCAGGCCTTCGAGACTCCGATGATCAAGGAAGCCATCACGCGCTTCCGCGCCATCCGCGGGCTCGTGGGCGAGGACAGCGAGGCGGAGGCGGCTCTGGCGACTCTGCGCCGCAAGCTCGTCGAGAAGAGCGGCGAGCATCACCTGGAGCTGAGAGCCGCGCTCGTTCCGGTGCGCCACACGCTTCGGATCGTGCCGGAGTGAGTACGACGGCGGCGCCGCTCCGCGGCTCTGCGGCTCCACAGCGGCGACTCCGGCGCGCATGGCGCCGCGGGAGAGCGCGCCGGCAGTGAGCGGGCAGGATGTTTTTGCATAAGACTCTCTCTCCGGCCGGGGTCTCACATTCCGGCAGGCGCGCATGCCGCGCCCGCCGCAAGCAAGTAGAAGGCCTCCGGATCGAACAGACCGCCCTCGCTTGGCGCACCGCTCTCCCTCTGCGTCGCGCTCTCGCCGTCCCGCGGCATGCAGCGGTCTCGCGTCCGGGTGACATCGGGAGAGACCCATGCCGAGAGCAGATGCTGCGCCCGCGGTGCACCGGCGCCGGGCGGCTCTGGGGGGCGTGTTGTTGATCTGTTTGGGGCTGCCGGCGAGCCGGGCATCCACGCTGGTGGTGGATCTCGATGGCGGGGGCCACTTCACCTCGATCCAGGCCGCGCTCGACGAGGCCGCGAGCGGCGACACGGTGCTCGTGCGGCCCGGCGAGTATGTCATCGATGAGCCGATCGACTTCAGCCGCGGACTGTATCCGGGCCAGCGGCTGGGCGATGGAGACAGGAGCATCGCGCTCCGCTCCGAGGCGGGCGCGCCAGCTACCGTGATCCGCATGTCGGAGTCCGGCGGCAGCTCGGGGCGGGCGAGCTTGCTCGTCTTCGAGAGCGGAGAGACGGAGAGCACCGTCGTCGACGGCTTCACGCTGACGGCGGGCCGCGGAACGCTCGTCGGCGGCTCCACCTACGGCGGCGGGGTCTACTGCGCGAACGGATCCTCTCCGATCCTCGAGAACCTGGTGATCGCGCGCAACCGGGCCACCTACGGCGGAGCTCTCTTCTGCGGAGATTCCTCCCCCCGTCTGGTGGGCTGCACGCTCGAGGCCAACAGCGTCACATGCGGAGGCGGCGCGTTCTGCGATGCGGCCTCGCCGCGGTTCGAACGCTGCCGGATCATCGGCAACCGCGGGATGTATGCCAGCTCGGGCGTGCACTCGAAGAACGGCTCGGCGCCGACTCTGATCGGCTGCGTCGTGATGGGCAACGCGACGTACATGGGCGGCGGAGTCGACGGCTTCGGATCCTGGCCGACCCTGATCAATTGCGTCGTAGCTGGCAACTCCGCGTGGAAGGGAGCGGCGCTCTATGGCGAGGGATCGGCCTTTGTGGTCCGCAGCTGCACCATCGCGGACAACCGGTCTGGCGGCGGAGCTGGCATCTTCGTCCAGGCCTCCTCGCTGGAGATGGTCAACACGATCGTCTGGCCCCGCGAGTCGGCTCCGGTCTCGTACCTTGGCAGCTTCTGTCTCACCGATGTGGATCCTCTGTTTGTTTCGGGCGGCAGCTTCGATCTCGAGCGCTTCCGGATCCTCGAGATCGC
>JAFGKN010000402.1 GCA_016928605.1 Planctomycetota bacterium
CGCGAGTTCGAGGAGCTGGCCTGGAAGGCCATCGAGCGCGCGCAGGCGGATCTGTAGCGCGGGCGTCGCGCTCCAGCCCCTCCCGCTCCCGCTCCCGGTCTCGCTCCCGAGCCGGCATCGGAGTCGGGATCCGCAGCAGCAGCAGCCGCAGCAGCAGCCGCAGCAGCAGCCGGCTCCGCGGCCGCAGCCGCAGCCGACCCAGATCCCGAGAGGAGCGCCGCCGCGCTAGGACCCTCCGCCGCCTCGAGAGTCTCTGCGCGCGGGCGGAGTCGCGCCGATCGTCGACCCCGGAAGCCCCAGCGACGTCAACCCCGTCCATTCCCCGCTGGACCAGATGGCTGGATCCGCCAGCTCGTCTCGCCACTCGCTGCGGATGCGCCGGAGAGCCCGAGCCACCGACCCGGCGCCGGGGCGCTCCTGGGGCCGCTTGGCGAGCATCGCCGAGACCAGAGCGGCGAGATCCGCGGGGACCGAGGGGTCGCGCGCCTGGAGCGGCAGAGGCGGGCTCTCCAGGAGCTGCCGGCGAAACGCGTCGATATCCTCCGCATCGAACTCGATGGGGAGTCTGCCGCTGATCCACTCGTGGGCGATCACCCCCAGGGAGTAGATGTCCGCCCTGTCATCCACGGCGCCCCCCAGCGCCTGCTCGGGAGCCATGTAGAGAAACGTCCCGACGACGGAGTCCTTTCCGAAGACGTCCGGCCGTCCCATCAGGCGCGCGATGCCGAAATCGATGAGCACGGGGAAGCGCGACTCCCCCCGGAGGATGATGTTCTCGGGCTTGAGGTCGCGGTGCACGATCCCGCTCGAGTGGAGCGCATCCAGGGCAAGAGCGATCTCCTCGAGGCAGCGGGTGACATCCTCCAGAGGCGGCCCGCCGACCTCGAGCTTGCCCGGAGCGGCCGCTGCGGCGGGCTGGTTGCAGCCCACCGAGCCAGCGCGGCTCACGGGCGGGAATACGTGGCGCAGCGATACTCCCTCGATGAACTCCTGGACCAGGTACGGCTCGTCCCGGGCGTCCTTTCCGATGGCCAGCACTCTCGCGATGCCGGGGTACCGGATCTTCGCCGCGATCTCCATCTCGACGCGCAGGGATTCGAGCACCCTCTCGTGAGTCTCGACGTCGCCGTACTCATGAAAGCGCAGCCGCTTGATGGCGACGATGCGGTTCGTCCGCGGATCCAGGGCGCGGTACACCTCGCCGAAGAAGCCGCTTCCCACGCGCCTCAGGTGCGTGTATCCATCCGGAGCGGTCGAGACCGTTTGCTCGATGTCGAGACGGCCTCGCTCGTCGGCATCCAGCGAACAGGCATCGAGCTTCTCCAGCGCCTCGCGGATCACGGGGAGGTAGCGCGCGTAACCGTCGCGCCGCGCCCTCGCCAGCGCGATCTCGAGCTGATGCTCTGCCGCCCGGGAGCGCGCGTCAGCGGCGAGAGCCTCGGCGAGGAGGATGCGGGCGGAGATCTCGAGATCCGGCAGCTCGGCCCTGGTGAAGTACCGAGCGGCCTCCTCGAGCATGCCCAGCGCCTGCTCGTCATTCCCCTGCCGCGCGAGCATCAGCTCCGCCCGGGCGGCGAGAAGAACATGCTCCCGGTACGGGGCACTGCGCCCCGTAAGCGCCTGCCGGGCCCCCTCGAGCTGCTTCTCCGCCTGGTCCAGGAGATCCGCCGGCGTCTTCTGCTCCCTGTACTTCGCGACGAGCGCGAGGGCGATGTCCTTGTGCGCGAAGAAGAGAAGATCCGCCAGTCCGCAGGCCTGGGCCACCTCGAGACACTTCCGCAGGCTCGCCAGCGCTGCGTCGAAGTCCATGAGGCCGATGTGCGCCCGGCCGATGTCCTCGAGCATCCGGGCACGGCCCCTCTCGTCTCCCAGCTCCTCGGCGATCTGCAGATCGAGATCGAAGCATCGCAGGGCGTCCATGGAGCGGCCCGCTCGCAGATTCAAGCGGCCGAGGTTCCCGAGCGTGATCGCCATGCCGTAGCGGTCTCCCGCCATCGCCTTCTGCGCCACGGAGAGCGCCAGGTAGCTGGCCGCCGACTCCAGCTGCCCCTGGACGAGGTACAGCGCGCCGAGGGAATCGTAGACGGCGGCGACATCGAGCGGCTTCTCGAGGCGGGAGTAGAGCCGGACGGCCTCCAGGAACGATTCGGCGGCGGCGCCGGTCTCGCGGAGATGGCCGAGAACGAGCCCGCGGACATGCTCGGCGCGAGCCCGGATCTCCGCTGTCTCCGGCGCGCGGGACAGCACATCCTCGACCGCCTCGAGAGACGCACTGGTCACCTTGCCCGAAAGCAGGTCGAGAAGCACCAGCTCGACAGCGCAGCGATCTCCCAGCACCGCCCTGGCCGATTCGAGATCCGCTCGGGCATCCTCGAGTCGACCCGCGCGGATGCGCACCAGCCCCCGCCCGAACCGGGCTTCCGGAGTCGGAGCATCGGCATCCACCGCCGACCCGAGATGCCCCCCTTCCAGAGCGCGGAGGAAAGGATCTGGAATCTCGATGCTCATGGCAGCCACGAGGGCGTCCTCCCTCCCGCATCCCTGCCGCGCGGCATGGATCTCGATGCACGCGACGTGATGACCTTCGACGACGCGAGCGAACCGGACGTCAAGCCTGCCAGGCTGGGCCCAGCGCCGCCGGACGGTCACTCCCCCCGAGCGGCCGGCGGGACTGGCTCCTCTCCAGGCTTCCGCGGCTCGACCTCGAGCCTCGCCGCCCAGGCGCAGCCTCGGCGGAAGAGCGCGCCGACCTCCTCGACCTCGAGGGCCTTGACGTCATGGCCGAGAGGGCTGTGGAAGACGCGCCCCTTGCCGTACTCGAGCGTGAACGCCATCGCGTAGTCCTTCTCGTCCACCTTCGAGCGCGCCGTCGCGAGGACGCGAATCGGAGTCTCTCCCGCGAGGCAGGTGTAGAGCTCGTCATCGGTGTCGAAGGCCTTCATCCCCTTCGTGATCGGATGCTCCGGATCCTTGATCTCCACGCGAAACGGGCCGCGCGGGTCGTGAGCGCGCATCTTCGGATCCCAGACGCGGCCAGCGATCTTCACGAACTCGTCCCATCCCTGGAAGGCGCCGCAGGCGAAGTGGACGAGGACGAGCCCCTTCCCCCCGGCGACGAACCGCTTCAGCCCGTCGCGCGCATCGGCTCCCGGATCCGGCGACTCCCAGTTCATGTAGTGGAGCACGATGACGTCGTAGTGCTTCAGCTCCGGCGATGCGAGGAAGTCCGCGGTCTCGACGACCCGCACCTCGAGACGACGATCCTTGCGGATGCTCCTGGCGAGCACCGGGGCTGTCTGCCGCCACAGATGGCCAGGATAGTCGTTGCCGGTGACGATGACGACGCGGGCCTGCGGCTTCTCGCCCTCGGCCGGCGCCGCGCCGCTCTTCGCCTCCGTCTCCGGCTCCTTCCTCCCCGCCGGGGCCTCCTCCGCGAGCACCCG
>JAFGKN010000403.1 GCA_016928605.1 Planctomycetota bacterium
CGCCAGGACGGCGTTGAGGTTCTCGGTGATGAAGCCCGCGTACTTGAAGGCGGCGAGGAAGCCGAGGTTCGCCAGCAGGCTCGCGCAGAGCCAGAGCTTCCGCCGCCCCGTCCGCTCCATGAGGCGGACCGCGAAGTAGTCGACGGTCGTGGGGATGATGATCAGTGCGAGGTAGAGAGGGTTCCACCAGCCGTAGAAGACGTAGGATCCGATGAGGATCCAGAGGTTCATCAGGCGCGTCCGGTGGAGGCAGAGGTAGACCGCGTAGAAGAGGAGGAAGAAGGCGAAGAAGATCCAGGTGTGGAAGAGCACGCGTCTCCTCGACCTCTCATTCCATCAGGGCGCGGACGTGCGCGGCCGCTGCGCTGGCCAGGTTCTCCGGCGTGTAGCCTCCCTCGAGCACCGAGACGATCCGGCCGCTGGAGCACCTTTCGGCGATGCCCTTGACGATGCGGGTCAGCTCGGCGAATCCCTCGCTGGTGACCGCCAGCCGGCCGAGGCGGTCGTTCACGTGGGCATCGAAGCCGCAGGAGATGAGGACGAAGTCCGGCCGGAACTCGAGCGCCGCGGGCACCAGCTTCTCCTGAAACGCCTTCCGGATGGCATCATCCCCGTCGCCCGGTTGGAGGGGGGCGTTGATGTTCGTGCCTTTCCCTTCTCCGCGGCCCGTGAGTTCCTCCGCGCCCGTCCCCGGATAGAAGGGATGGAGGTGCGTGCTGAAGTAGAGCACGGTGGGGTCGTCGTAGAACGCGTCCTGCGTCGCGTTGCCGTGGTGGACGTCCCAGTCGACGATCAGCACCTTGCGGAGCTCGTGCCTCTTCTGGATGTACCGCGCCGCGATGGCGACGTTGTTGAAGATGCAGAAACCCATGGCCCGGTCCCGCAGGGCGTGATGCCCCGGAGGCCGCACGGCGCAGAACGCGCTGCGGACCTTGCCCTCCAGCACGGCATCGACCGCGGCGAGGACTCCTCCGGCGGCCGCGAGCGCGACCTCGTGGGACCGCGCCGAGATGGGCATGTCGGCGGTGTCGAGATACTCGACGTCGTCCGCGCCGAGCTTCGCGCAGGCCGCGCGCACGCGCTCGACGTACTCCGGGCTGTGGATGGCGGTGATCCACTGCATGGCGGCCGGCGCCGGGTCGATCCGCACGAGCCGCTCGATGAGCCCGCTCTCCTCGAGCCCTCGGAGGATGTCGCGGAGGCGCGATGGCTGCTCGGGGAATCCCGCCGGCGTCCGGTGCTCGAGATAGATGTCTCCGTAGAGAAGGCCGGTCTTGAGCGCGGGGCTCGCTGGGGGCTCGTCGTTCGACGCGTGGTCGGTCTCGTCGGTCTCGTCGGTCTCGTCCGTCTCGTCCGTCGACGCGCCGGTCGCCTCGTCGCCGGTTCGAGCGCCGATCTCGATCGCCGGTCTCGCCGCGGGGTCGGCGGTCCGCGATGCGCCGGCCTCCTCGTCGATGGATGCGCCTTCCGCATTCCCCTCGTCGGGCTTCGTCTCCGCTGCGCCGGCCTCGATGGGCGCCGGCTCCGGCGCGCGCCTCACGCAGCGCAGGCCGAGCGTGTCGGGTGCCAGGCAGGCGTCCGCGAATCCCGGATTCTCCGCCACGCGGTGGGACGAGCGCAGCACATCCGGTCCGTCCTTCCAGGATCCGCCGCGGACGACGTACTGCTTCCCCAGCGCGGGGCCGCGCGGATTGTCGGCGGGGCTCGTCCCGTAGTAGTCCTCCGCGTAGATGTCGTTCGTCCACTCCGCCGCGTTGCCGTGCATGTCATGGAGGCCCCAGGGATTCGGCTTCTTGAGGCCGGCGGGATGCGTCGTCTTCGACGAGTTCGCGGCGAACCACGCGTGCTCTCTGAGCGCTCGCTCTCCGCCGGCGAAGGAGTAGTCGCCGGAGGTGCCGGCCCGGCACGCGTACTCCCACTCCGCCTCGGTGGGCAGCCGATATCCGCTCCTCGAGAAGTCGCACTCCGCGGTCTCCTCGTCGTAGCACGGCTCGAGCCCTTCGGCGCGGGAGCGCGCGTTCGAGTAGAGCGCCGCCAGGACCCAGGTGACCATCTCGACGGGATGCGCCGAGCTCTTCACCTTGGAGGGGTTCTCGCCCATCAGCTTCTCGAAGTGCGCCTGGGTTACCTCGCATCGATCCATCAGAAAGGCATCGACGCGGACCGTGTGCGCTGGAGACTCGTCCTCGGCGCCCCTGTCGCTTCCCATGCGGAACTCCCCGGCGGGGATCAGGACCATCTCGACGCCGCTCGGCGTGGTGATGGATGGAAGCGCGCGGGCCGTCGAGGCGTCATCGACGCGCGTGCAGGCGGCGGCGAGCAGGGCGAAGGCGGCGAGAGAGACTCGTCTCATCATCGGAGCGAAAGGCGGATCCAGACAACAGCGCGCCACGGCTACACAGCCGAATCCTTGCCGGAGAGTCCTTCTCGTACACGCTTTGGAGGAAGCGACACAGCTTTGCGACCGTCTCTCCTTTGCCTCTCGCGGAGGTCACGGCAGATTGCCTTGAGATCATGATGGAATCGCGCCGCGTATTCCTGGCGATACTTCCTCACCTCTTCAACGATTGGATCTCGCCACATGACATCAGATCTCCATGAGTTGCTGCGGGGTGCAGATCGTGGGCGGTTCAAAGCCGGCGGAGCGACAGACCACCCCAATTCTATGCTGCAGGGCCGCGTTCGCGAGATGCGCACAGTTCCAGGTCAACAGATAATCGATCCCGTTCACGGTCGCGACGGCGATGTGGAGGGCATCAACTACCGCCCTTTCCGGAAGCGGGACCTGCTTGACCAACGCGTTCGCAAGGTCCTCGGCGCGTTCGTCCAGGTTGAGGAGGGGGATGTCTGCAATCACTTCCAGGCGTTCCTGAGCAGCCGCAGGATCACCCTCGCCGCACTCGGCCACCACCGCCTCGGATACGAAGAGGTCGTGCCTCTTGCGGTGCTGGTGCCACCACTCCTGCGTCAAGTGCTGGTTTGCCGCCGTCACCAGATCACGGCTCGGGCGCGAGGTGAGATAACCGATGATCGAGGTTTCCAGATAGACGGTGGACATCTGTTGTTACATTGCCAGCCGGGGCTCAGGTGAACTTCGCAAGCTGCTATGAGTACTTGCGCGGCGGGACCGGCCGGCCACTCGGAATGCACCATACGCGGCCGCCGCCGGCCCCGTCAAGACTTGCGGTGCCTGGAGCCGGCGTCCGGAAGAGCTGATGGCGAGGCGACCGCTCGAGTCCCCTGGAGGAATTCTCGATCGTGCGCGAGCACGGCGGGTTATCGCCGCGGCGCGGGCCGTCGAGGCGTCATCGACGCGCGTGCAGGCGGCGGCGAGCAGGGCGAAGGCGGCGAGAGAGACTCGTCTCATCGGCCGGCCTCCGGGGTGAACACCCAGTCGGCCTCCTTGTTCGACTTGCCGTCGCTCGTGATCTTGACCCACAGGTTGCGCCCCGACGCATCCGCCACGCAGGTGTCCCAGCCCGGCGCCTGGACGCCGGGGAACTCCGGGAGGAGGCGCTTCAGGTTCTTGCCCTGGAACTTCGGCCCGTAGCTGAAGCTGATGTACTTGCC
>JAFGKN010000404.1 GCA_016928605.1 Planctomycetota bacterium
CCGCGTCGGTCGAGGCGTACACGTACTGGCCGAGCGCGGGAAGGAAGCGCACGACATTGGTCGGGCAGCAGGCGCAGCCGTGCCAGGGCTGCCGGTGGTGATCTCCCCGCGAGGCCAGCGGGTTGACGTAGAAGAACCGGTCCCCGCCGAGGCTCACGCCGGCGAGGAGGCCGTTATGAAAGACCCGCTCGACCAGATCGACGTAGCGCGCGTCGCCGCTGGCGAGGAACAGGCGGTGACTCCAGAAGACGGCGGAGATCGCGGCGCAGGTCTCGCAGTAGGCCCTCTCGTTGAGCAGTTCATGGTCGGGTCCGAAGGCCTCGCCGGCGGGCAGCCCGATCCCGCCGGTCACGTACAGCTTCCGGCCGACCATCTTCTCCCACTTGGCCTCGAGAAGATGCAGCAGGGCAGTGTCCCCGGTGAGGGCGGCCACGTCGGTGGCTCCGGCATAAAGATAGCAGGCGGCGACGGCGTGGCCGGCCGGCTCGTCGTCGGCGAGAAACGGCCGGCCGCCCGACCAGAGGCTGCTCATCGCTCGAGCGTTGGCCACGTAGGACCTCGCCAGCTCCAGATACTTGTCGTCGCCGGTGGCGCGCGCGAGCTTCACGAGGGCGATCTCGATGCCCGGGTGGCCGGAGATCTGCTCCAGCTTGCCCTCGGCGTGGACGCGAGCCAGTAGATCGGCCGTTCTGATCGCTGCTTCGAGGTACTCGCGCCGGCCGGTCGTCTCGTGATGGGCGACGGCCGATTCGATGAGATGTCCCTGGCTGTACGACTCGCACGTCCGAGTGGTCTCGTCGGCATAGCGCGCGGTGCCGGGCTCCGCGATCTGCAGATGGGGCATCAGGTAGCCATCCGCGGCCTGGGCGCGCACGATCAGGCCGATGATCCGCTCCGCCTCCTTCTCCAGCGACGGATCGGGGCTCGTGCGGAGGCTCGCGGCGATCCCTTCCAGGGTCTTGTACACGTCCGAGTCGGCCCACATGTACCCTCGATACGGCTCGCCGGCCTCCCCCGCCAGGACGGCGAATCCGCTGAGCGAGCCGCGCCGCTTCAGCTCGCCGAGCACGTGGGGGATGGTCGCCCGGCGATTCGTCTCCTGCCGGGCAGCCCAGAGGGAGTCCTCGAAGGTCACATCGGCGAAGGAGACCGGCCGGATCGGCGCGGCGGCCGGCGCAGCCGACGCCGACGCGGCCAGCCAGGCGATCACCGCGGCGGCCCCGGCGGTCCGGAGCGCTTTTCTTCGGTTGCCGTTCATCTCAGCCATCCGTCTCACGAGCAGGCTGCGGGCGCAGCCGCCGCGGTCTTCGGGCTACGGCTGGAGGCCCTTTCCTCCGCAGGTCTCGGACGGGACTCCGCACCCGAGTGTGTCTCCCGTATCGACGCCGCAATCGCTGGCGGCATACGTCGCGTTCGACGGGGCCGGAGCCGCCGGCTCGCCCTGGCCGAGGAAGAGATAGCCGAAAACCTTGATCGCGTCGGTGATCGTGAGCGCTCCGTCGTCGTCCGTATCGCCGGCGTCGGCGCACTCGAGGGCAGCGCCTCCCGTGAAGAGGTAGCTGAGGATCCGGATGCCGTCGGTGATGTTGATCACGCCGCTGGAGTCCGGATCGCCCCGGACGAGGAGGGGCGCTCCGGCGCCGCCGGAGAGGATCTCCAGGCCGGCGATGAGCGGATTGTTGTCGCGCGCGACGCCGGGCGGAATGGGACAGTCCGGGCAGGGCGGCAGCGAGATCCGCAGCATCCCGTCCGCCACCTCGATGCCGGGATAGCTAAATCGGCCGACCTTCCCGAGCGCGGGAGCGTCCGGATCGTAGTCGAGATAGCTGACGTCCTCGTCGAGCAGCTCGTCCTGAATCTCGATCATGAAGTGGCGGCCGGGGCAGCAGCCCTCGTTGAAATAGAGGTTGACGGTGTACTCGCCGCTGGGGAGCGGGATCTCGAGGCGGAAGTCGATGTCTCCGCCGGTGGTGTCGGCCGTCTCTCCGGCGAGCCCGTCTCCGTCATCATCTCCCACGTCCCACCGGATGGTGTTGAGCAGGTACTCATCTCCCTGGTGGCTCGCGTCGAATCCGAAAGCGACCACCGAGTCTCTCTGGTACGCCGGTCGGCTCCAGTACTCTTGCGCGTAGATGCCGCCCAGATCGTCCGGACGGATGCCGAGGATGTCCGCGCCGGAGCCCGGATCGGCCAGCCAGACGTTCCCGCGCGAGTCGAGAATCCCGTATCCCCCCATGTTGATGCGCACCGGCGCTTCGAAGGAGCGCAGAAGATCGACCACCTGACAGTGCATCCGGAGATCCGGGCAGGGATCGGCGCCCGCGAGGACGGGCACGACCTCGTAGACGTTGGCCCGGAGCCCCTCCTCCTCGGGCTCGTCGAGAAACTCGGTGGCATCGCCGGAAAGAGCGCCGATCCGCTCGCCGTTGCGCCAGAGCTCGTAGCTCGACACCGAGACTCCCTCCGGAGCCATCCAGAGGCCGCGGACGACGCCGTCGAGACCGACCGAGCAGGAGAGATCGCGGGGACATCGCGCGATCTCCGCAGAGAGGGGCAAGACCTCGATCGCGCTGACCAGCGTATCGTAGTTCGACACGCCCGGGCAATCCGGACAGGGCCGGAGGGCGATCCGCAGGATGCCGTCGGAGACCAGGATATCCTCGAAGCTGAAGCGCCCCGTCTCGCCCGACTCCCCGCTCCGCGAGTAGTCGGCGAGGTTCACATCTTCCACGAGGAGATCGTCCTGGATCTCGATCTGAAAGTGGCGGCCGAGGTACCCGCACTCGAGCATGTAGAGGTTGACGGTGTACTCTCCATCCGGCACGGGCAGCTCGAGGACGAAATCGACGTCGCTCCCGTCCAAGTCCGCGAGCTCTCCGGCCAGTCCGTCGCCGTCGTCGTCTCCCGTGTCCCACCGGATGGAGCCGAAGATGTGGAGATCGGCGGGGTGGAAGGGATCCAGCCCGAGGGACTGGAGAGAGTCGTAGTGGCTCACGACCAGGCGGTCGCACCAGCTTTCGATGGCGTTCGCGCCCCCTCGGTCGTCCGGACGGATGCCCAGGACGTCGACGACCGCTCCCGGATCCCCGATCCATGTGCGCCCGAGAGAGTCCACGACCTGATCTCCGCCCATGTTGAGCCTCAGGGGGACCTCGAAGTCGAGGTCTTCACGGACCGCGGTGCAGCGCAGGGCCGCACAGGCAGGCTCTCCGCCGCCGAGGAGCGGAATCACCTCGTAAACCCCTACGCGCCGGCTTAGCGTGTCCGTGAAGCTCCTGGCTTCCGGCCCCAGGGTTTCCAGGAGCTCCCCGTCCCGGTAGACCTCGTAGCCCGTGACATCGACGCAGAGAGGCGCTATCCAGCTTCCCGACACGGC
>JAFGKN010000047.1 GCA_016928605.1 Planctomycetota bacterium
CTCCTCCTCGTCCTCCGCCGTGCTCATCTGGCGCCACTTCTGGTCCAGCTCCTTCAGCCGGCGTCCGCGCTGCGTGAGCGTGAGCGTCGACTCGAGGAACCCGCTCAGGTCGGCCGGGAAGAGCCCCACATCCGGCGCACCCGAGACGACGTACTCCTTGTCGAAGCTGGTCTGGAGGTACGTGGCTATGGCCGTGAAGTCGATGTTCGCCCTCTGGAGCTCGCGGTAGACATCCGCGTAGGCAATCCCCTCGAGGGCATTCGACTCCGGATAGAGGCCGGTGTAGAGCTTCTTCAGCTCGATGAGCAGGTTGCCGTGATCCTCCGCGCCCCTTTTCTTGCGCTCGAGGAAATCGGCGAAGTTGCGCAGGTTGCGTCCCCCCGCCTGCTTCACGAGATCGATCGCGCCCTGGTCGAGGTCGACCCGACCGGACCTGAGGTACTGCGCGCCCAGCGTCTGGAGAGCCTTGACCTTGTCGTAGGAGAGGGTGATCCGGTAAGGCGATGTGGGCAGGACGATCTCGCGCCGCGGCACGACGATGTCATCGAAGGTGAGCCCCTCGTTGAGCTCCTTGACGTTCTCGATCAGGATCGCCGCCGCGCGGAAGAACACCTCCTGCTCGGACTCGGACCAGCTCTTCGAGACCCAGTACTCCGGCCAGTTCCGCTGCCACCACCAGAGCTTCTCCGCCTCGCTGGGGATGTAGCTGTTCAGGACGTCGAGCTTCGAGATGAGCCTCCGCTTCTTGACGATGTTGAGAAGCGTGAGGTCGACGACCTCTTCCTCGGTGAAGACCCGGCCGTCGGGGCCCTGGGCGGGCACGCGGTTCACGGGGTCGATGCCGATCACGTCGCTCCCCTTGATGATGTGCCGGTCGTTGAAAAGCACGCTGTCGAACGTGTCGAAGTGGGAGCTCTCCTTGGGGGCGGCCAGCCGGTCGAAGCCCTTCTGGTGGAGGATGTGTGGCGTGACGATCAGGATGATCTCGCTCCTCGCCGCGGTCTTCTGCGTGCGCCGGAAGAGCCAGCCGAGGTAAGGGATGTCGCCGAGGATCGGCACCTTGTTCGAGGACTCGCTCTCCTGCTCCTGGATCAGGCCGCCGAGGATCATAGGCCGGTGGTTCTTCACCACGTTCTGTCCGATGAAGTGGCGCTTGATGACGGAGGGCACTCCGCTGAGATCCTCCTCGTAGACGCGCCGCCGGCCGTCGATCTCGTTCACGAGGATCTCGATCTGGAGAGCCACCTCGTCCTCGGCGCCGCCGGTGACGCGCGGCCGGATGTTCAGCGTGAAGCCCACGTACTGGTGGTCGATCTGCTGGAAGCGCGTGACGAGGTTGCCGTTGGTCGCATCCGTCGTGATGCCCGTCGAGGCGAAGACCGGCTCCTCGCGCCCGATGTGCAGCACGCTCGTGCGGTCATCGAGCGTCAGGATCTTCGGCCTGGCTCGGATCTGGGCGTCTCCCTCCCGCACCAGGGCATGGAGGCGCGTGAGGAACCGCCCGCTCAGGTCGTAGGTCGTGTCATCGAAGATGAAGTCGAAGCCCTCGGACGTCACCATCGGCACAAACTGCTCGGGATCGCGCCTCACATCCTCTCCCAGGCCGGGCTGGACGATCTGCTCGCCGGGCAGGGGCAGGGAGAACGTCCCGATGTGATGCCCGCTGCCGAACTGCAGCGAGTCGAAACCGAAGTCGGTCAGCTTGTTCGCATCGAGCTCCACCACCTGGACCTCGATCATGACCTGCTGGGCGGGCACGTCGACGCTGTCCACGAAGGCCTGGATGCGCTCGATATCTTCGGCTGTCCCGACGGCCATCATCCCGCCGCGCTCCTCCGTGGAGGAGGAGTTGGTGAAGTTCATCAGGACCCGGTCCTGCTGGTTCTGGCCGGTGTAGTTGACCGGCGGCGTGAAGGGGTCCGCCGAGGCGATCTGGTAGACGTAGGGGATCTTGTCGGGCACCGAGATGGGCCCGCCATCCTGGGACGCCCCCGCCTGCACGTACGAGTTCACGGTCCGGGTCAACGTGCGCTGCTTGTTGTCCTGCTTCCAGGTCAGGGCGTCCTGAGCGGTGGTCAGCTCGTAGATGTTCGCGAGACCCGCCATCACCATGGTGTCCATCAGCGGCTGGAGCTCGATGTAGCGCGGGCGGATGATCTTCCTCTCGATCTTCAGGTCCATGCCGTCGAAGGCCTCGATGGTCTGCACGATCTTCTGCCCCACAGGATCCTCCGGCATCGGCTTCTCCGTGAAGACGAGGACGGTCCGCCCCTTGCCGGGCATCTTGTAGATGTGCCCCTTCTCGATCCATTCGGGATAGATCTGCTTCACGTAGTCGAAGACCTCGCTGGCCGTCTTGTGGAACAGCGTCGTGGGGAAGCTGAACTCCCCCGCCCGCGTGAAGGCCGGAGCGGGCGCCGGAGCGGGATCCGGAGCGGGCGGCTCCTCGGGCTTGGCGGCGGGCAAGGGCTGCTCCGCCGCGGCAGGGGGGGCCTCGCTTCCGGCCGGTGCGGCAGCGACCGCCGCAGGAGCGGCCGGCGGCGGCGGAACTTCCTGCGAGACAGCCGCAGGAGCGGCCGGCGGCGGCGGCGGAACTGCCGGCGCGGCCTCCACAGGCGCGGCCGGCGGCGGCGGCAGAACTGCCGGCGCGGCCTCCACAGGCGCGGCCGGCGGCGGCGCATCCATCTGGGCGAGCAGCCCCTTCGCCCGGTCCAGATTCTCGGCTTCCTCGCCGCTCGCCGGCGGCGACTCGCCGCGCACCAGAGCGGCCGTCTCGCCGAGGAGCGCCTGGACACCTACCCTCCCGCCGGGGCTCGAGCCGCCCGCGATGGCCAGGAGCAGGTCGCGCGCATCCTCGCTCCGCGCCTCGATCGCCGGAGCGCGAGGCTCAACCAGGGCTGCGGGCTGCTCCGCGGCGGCGATGGGGACCGCAGCCGCCGGCTCTCCGACGCGCCCGGCCTCCGCGAGCGACGGCTCCGCGACAACCGGCGCTGTCTGCTCAGCCGCCGGAGCTCCAGCCGCGGCCGATGCATCCTGGGCTCCGGCCGCCGGCTCGTCGGTCGACGAGCAGCTCCACAGCGCGAGGCCCGCGCACAGCAGCAGCGCCAGAGCGGAGCCGGATCCCCATCCCCCGAGGGCCGGCAGGCGCTGTCCGATCGATCTCGATACGTTCCGCGACTCGTTCATGACGATTCCATCCCTCAGCGTTGGAACTGGCCTGGGATCGAGTATCCAGGACGCCCGTTCGCGTGACAACTCCACGATTCCCTTCCCCTCGGCTAACGATTCCCCAGAAGCACGAAGGAGGCCCACTGGCGCGGATGCGAGTACTCGCCGGCCAGAAGCCTCAACTTGGCCTCCCGAAGAGCCGCCGACCGGCTCTTCTTCCTGTCCATCCATCCCGCGTAGAACGATTGCATCAGCTCGGCCGTGGCGCGGTCCTCCACCTTCCAGAGGCTGACGAGGAGCGACGACGCTCCCGCGTGGAGAAACGCCGTCGAGATGCCGGCGGGATCATCCCCCGCCTCCATCTCCGGCACTCCGGTCTCGCAGCCCGAAAGGGTGACGAGCTTCTTGCCCCGCAGGTCGAGCCCGTAGACCTCGAAGGCGCGGAGCAGGCCGTCATCATCGGGGCCGCCTTCTCCCGGCGCCAGGAAGAGCGTCGAGGCCCAGGGCCGGTGCGCGTAGAACTCGCCGTGACACGCGATGTGCACGACGTCGGAGTCTCTTCCTCCCCGCCGGAGCTCGCTCTCGCGCGCGGAGGCTCCGGTGAAGATCCGGTGCTCGGAAAACCTCGGCGAGACCAGCTCCACCTCCTGGAGAGCGCCGGCCAGAGGCACCTTGTCGCGCCGGCCATCGCCGTTGTAGTCGGTGTCCGGATCCGCCAGGCCGAGGAGCCGCATCCCCTCGGCGGCCTCCGAGCCCGCGGAGCGGCCGGATCCGAGCAAAGCGAGGACGCTCGCGCTCGGCAGGTAGCTGATCTCCCAGCGGGCGACCTGATAACCGGTCGCGTCCCGCAGGGCCTCGAAGGGCAGGCGGTGCAGCGCCCCGTAAGGCACGATGATCACGCGCTCGCCCCGGACCGCCTCCGAGAGCGGCGCGATGAGCCGCGCGTGGAGGGCGACGGCCAGCTCTGCGTCCGCCGCGGCCGACCGGAGAAAGCGGTCGACCATCTCCTTCGCCTGCCGGTGAGGCAGCGCCAGCGCGAAGGCCGCCGTCCGCGCCTCGTCCACGACGAAGGCCACGAGCGAGTCGCCCCGGTCGAAGTACTCGACCAGCACGGTATCGCTTGGAAGCTGCGACCGGATCTCCTCGGCGCTCGCCGGCGCTCCGTCCGCGAGGGCGCGGAGCGCGGGAGAAGACTCGCCCGAGGCGAGCCGCGCGCGGAGAGCGAAGAGCCGGCTCCGCAGAGCGTCGTAGTCGACCGTACGAGCGCCGATCCCGAGGAAGTCCCTCTCCGTCCTCGCGCGCAGATCGGCCTCCCGCCCGACCAGGCCGACGTAGTCGCGGTAGAGAGCCGTCTCCGCCGGATCGGCGAGCGCGACGAAGCGCCAGCCGAGTGACTCCACCAGGGCACGCGCCCTCGCCCGCTCCGCGTACTCCAGCGCGCACTCCGCTCTACCGCGCGCCATCTCGCGCTTCACGAGGTAGCGGAAGACATCGAGCTTGTCGGACATGAAGCCGGTCTTGGTCTCCGCGTCGAGGATCCGCGCGCGGTAGGACTCGATCAGCTGAACCGCGCTCTCCAGCTCTTGATCGGCACGCGCGGAGTCTCCCTCGGCGTCGGCCAGCCTGCCGAGATACCAGTGGCAGCGCCACTGCGTCTCGAAGAGGCGCATCTCCCCGGCGCGCTCGAGAGCCCACGAGATGAAGCTCCGGGCGCTGTCGCGGTCGCCGCTCTCGAGATGCAGCTCTCCGAGGTTCGATGAGGCGATCGCCGCCAGCTCGGGAAGCGATGCCTCGTAAGCCCTCCGCAGGGCCCCGTCCTGAAGCGCGATGGCCTCGCGGCGGAGGCGAGCGGCCTCCTCGGCGCTCGTCTCGATCCGCGCCTGCTGCCGCAGGACGTTCGCCGTGTCGATCGCGGCACGCACCTCGATCTCGACTCTTCCCGGCAGATCCTCTGCGCTCGCCGACTCCAGCTCGCGCCGCGCGAGGCGAAACGCGCCGAGAGCCTCGGCGAGCCGACGCGGTTCCTCCCGCGACATCTCGTAGAGGGCGCTCCCCAGCTGGAGGCGGGCGTGGAGCCGGATCTCGAGGGGCAGCGAGCCATCCGCGATCAGCCCCCGCGCGGTCTCGAACGCCTCGGCGGGCTTGCCCAAAGCGAGCAGCGCCCGCGCCACGTTGAGCCGGACGCGCGAGCGAAAGACCTCCGTCCCCGGCAGCGCCGAGGAGACGTCCGCCGCCTGCCGCCAGGCGCGCAGCGCGCCCTCGTACTCTCCGAGCCGATCCCTCGAAGCGCCGAGCCTCGAGAGGATGGATGCCTCGAGCCAGGGATCGTCGCGCGCCGCGCGGTCGCGTCCCCGCAGGAGTTCCTCGGCCAGAGCGCACTCGCCGAGCTCCAGCGCGCTGAGCCCTCCGAAGTAGCCGGCGAGAGCGGACTCCCGCTCGCTCCACCGGTACTCGGACAGCAGGGAGACGAAGAGGCGGGCTGCCGCCGCCAGATCGACGCGCGACCCGAAGATCGGCGATCCGAAGCGGCCGACGCCGCGCGCCGGCTGCTCGGCGACGCGCCCCCTGGCCTTCTCTGTGTAGACCTTCGCCAGGCTCGGCTCTCCGCGCAGGAGCGCGAGGCTGGCGAGCCGCGCATAGTGCCTCCCGCGGGACTCCGCGCTCAGCTTCGACTCATCGAGGGGCCGCTGCGCGAGAGCCCAGACGGAGTCGATGTCCCTCAGCTTGTAGCGGACGCGGATCGACGCCACGAGGCGCTCCGGATCTTCCAGACCTGGAGCCTCGATGCTCCTCAGCGCCGCGAGGTACGCCGAGTCGGCCTGGCGCTGGTCTATGTCGCCCCGGGCGCGCCGGACGATCGCCAGCACCTCGTAGATGAGCGGCAGATCCCGCTCCTCGGCCCGCGCCGAGGTCGGATAGGAGCGCGCTGCGGCCGCGAGGAAACGAGCCAGCCACTCGAGGCCCGCGGCGTCGGAGCTCGCGCCCGGAAGGATCGCCAAGCTCGCGGGCCGGACCGGGAGAGCGACGCCGCTCCGCGCGAGCGCATCGACACCGCCGGCATCGAGAAGGAGGCCCGCGAGGGCGACGCGCGCCTCCAGAGAGCGCGATCGAGCCCGCTCATCGCCGAGCCGCCTGGCATGCTGCTCCACCTTGACCCAGGCGTCGATCGCCTCCCGGTAAGGCTCGGCCGCTCGAGCCGCCCACGCGTCGCCGCGCCGCTCGAGGCTCTGGGCGTCGAGCTCCGGTTGCGCCCCGAGGCCACCCGGCGAGACGAGCCAGATCGCCCAGAGAGCGGCCAGAGCAGAAACAAATCCATGGCTCCGCCTCGAGGCGGGGCGGACCGAGAGCCCAGGGCGCAGCGCACGCCGGCTTGCGTGATTCTGTGCGTGATGACGTCCCGTCACGCCACTCTCCCGCAGATCCACGGCCCCTGCCCCGCTCCCCGGGCTCACGATGGCTTTGGACAATAATCTTCAGGCTCCGCGCACTCCTTCAGCGGCGGCGCCTCCAACAAGCTCGTTATCTCGACACCTCGAAACCTCGAATACAACACGGTCGTCCACGGCGCGCAGCATCTCTGCGCCGGCAGCCAAGACCGACTCCAGCGCACAGTATCTGCGCCTGCGCCGTGCGCGCCGCGGCATCTCGCGCTCGCCTGGACCGGCC
>JAFGKN010000048.1 GCA_016928605.1 Planctomycetota bacterium
GCGCTCGGTGTCGGCGTAGTCGGGCTCGCCGCGCGAGCGCTCGTAGTTCCACCAGTAAAACGGCAGGGTGGCGAAGTTGAAGACCTCGGCGAAGCGGTCCGCGTAGATCTTGTTCTCTTCTTCGGTCCGGAGCCGGCCGAGCGCGAAGATGTTGCATCCGAAGAGGAACTCGTGCCGCGTCTGCTCGATGTCGACGCGGGCGCCCTCCGGCACCGGCTGTCCGGCATCGTCGAGGATCTTCAGGGTCACCTCGCGCATTCGGTGCTCGCGGATGCGGGCCTCCGCTCCGGCGAGGATCTCCTCATCGGCCGGCCGCCCCTCGGCTCCCATCCAGGCAGCGGCGAGCAAGATCGTGATCTTCAGCATCTTCGTCTCTCCTCCGTGGGCTCGTCCATCATCTCGGCGGCCGCGAGATCCGCGCGGCGCGTGCCGGCACGCCCGCCACAGGCGCGACCAGCGGCGTCAGAACCCCAACCCCTTCGTGTTCGTGCGGATGCGGCAGAGGTGCATGTCGGCCGTGATGTAGAGCGTCCGGCCGTCATCTCCGAACGTGCAGTTGGACGTCGCCTCGCCGGTGGCGATCGTGCCGAGGTGGGTGCCGTCGGGGGCGAGGACGAGGACGCCGCCGGGGCCCGTGGCGAACAGATTCCCCTTCTCGTCGATCGCCAGCCCGTCGGGCAGGCCCTTGAGCTCGCCGACCCATCTCGTGGCGTCGAAGAAGACGCGGCCCTCGCCGAGGGCGCCGTCATCCGCGACCGGGAAGGCCATCCAGACCGCTCGGCGGGGATCCGAGTTGGCGATGTAGAGGGTCTTCTCATCCGGCGAGAATCCGATGCCGTTGGGGCGCGTCATGTCGGCCGTGAGGAGCGAGATCTCGCCGGCCGGCGAGACGCGGTACACGCCGCAGAAGTCGATCTCGCGGGCGGGATCCTGAAAGCCCTTCGGAAGCCCGTAGGGAGGATCCGTGAAGTAGAGGGAGCCGTCCGAGCGGAACACGGCGTCGTTGGGGCTGTTGAGCCGCTTCCCGCCGAAGTGGCCGGCGAGGACCGTCCTGGTCACCCCATCCTTCTCCAGCCGCGTGACCTGCCGGTCGCCGTGCTCGCAGATGACGAGGTGCCCGCCGGCGTCGAGCAGAAGGCCGTTCGAGCCCGGCTCGCCCTCGCGCTCGAGGCCGCCGCTGAAGCCGCTCGGCCTGAGGAAGAGGCGAGCTCCGCGGGCCTCGCTCCAGGCGAAGATCGAGTTGCGCGGGATGTCGGAGAAGAGGACCTCCTGGCGCGCCGGGATCCAGACCGGTCCCTCCGTCCACTCGAATCCCGAGGCGAGGACCTCGATCCGGGCGTCCGGCGGGATCAGCTCGCCGATGCTCGGGTCGATCCGCTCCACGTTCCCGATCGAGGGGTAGGGCTTCGCCTTCGACTCGATCGCGGGATCGGGCGGCCGGGAGGGGAGCCGCGCGAGCGGAGCCTGCCGGCAGCCGGCCGCCGCGAGGAGAGAGACGAGAACGAGAGCGAACAACAGGCTGAATCCGGGGCCGTGACAGCTCGACGAGTGCATGGTTCGGACCTCCCTCCTGGGCATCGCCGGTGCTTCGGCGGCGGCGCGCGGGCGCTCCGCGCGCTCGCTCGAGTCGATCGTCGAGCATCCGCGGCACAGGAGGCGGCGGGAGCGCCGCTCCGTTGCACGAGAGCTCGCGAAATCCGCCGCCCAGGCTACCAGGCCCGCATCGGCGCGACAAGAGGATCATCCGCGCCGCGAGCGGACCGGACGGCGAGGAGCGGCCCCTGCGGCGGGCGTCGATGGCCGGGCGGCTCCGAGTGCGGAGCATCCAGAGCTTGAAGAAGCCGCGGGGCCGAGATAGCCTGAGAGCGTCGCCCCGAGCGGGCGGGATTGGCGAGGATTCATCCTTCGAGCAGATCGCATCGACAAGGAGTGCCTCTCATGAAGACCGCGCTTGTCTGTTTCCTGATGGTGCTGGCGTCCGCCATGCTTCTCGCGGCGCCGCCGCTTCTCGCAGCGGATGCGGAGGAGGGATTCGTCTCCCTGTTCAATGGCAAGGACCTCAGCGGCTGGGACGGCGATCCCGGTCTCTGGTCCGTGCAGGACGGGGCGATCACCGCGCGGACCACCGCGGAGAAGCCTCTCAAGCAGAACTCCTTCATCATCTGGCGGCGGTTCACGCTCGAGGACTTCGAGCTGCGCCTTTCGTACCGCATCGTCGGCGGCAACTCCGGCATCCAGTTCCGGAGCTGGGCGAATCCCGACTGGGTCTCCGGCGGCTACCAGGCGGACATCGAGGCCGGTGACCGGTTCTCCGGCATCCTCTACGAGGAGCGCGGCCGGGGCATCCTCGCCGACCGCGGGCAGAAGGTCCGCGTCGCGCCGGACGGCAAGAAGGAGGTGATCGGCTCGGTGGGCGATGCGGCGGAGATCGGGGCCAGGATCAAGAAGGAGGACTGGAACGACTACGTCATCACCGCGCGCGGCAACCACATCGTCCAGAAGATCAACGGCGTGACGACCATCGAGCTCATCGACGAGCAGAAGGGGAAGCGCTCCATGTCCGGGCTGCTCGCGCTCCAGGCTCACGTCGGTCCGCCGATGACGGTGCAGTTCAAGGACATCCGCGTGAAGAGGCTCTTCCCGGAGGGAAAGAAGAAGGTCGTCCTCCTCGGCGGCCCTCCGAGCCACGGGATCGGAGACCACGAGCACAACGCCGGTGTGATGCTCTTCGCCCGCTGCCTCAACGAGGTGGAGGGCGTTCACGCCGTCTGCTACCTCTCGCCTTCCGGCCGCGAGAACTGGCCGGATGATCCAAAGGCCTTCGACGGCGCCGACGCGGTCGTGATCTACAGCGACGGCGGCGGTGGGCATCCCTTCCTGCAGCATCTCGACGAGATCGACCGGCTGGCGAAGAAGGGCGTCGGGATCGGCTGCATCCACTACGCGGTCGAGGTGCC
>JAFGKN010000405.1 GCA_016928605.1 Planctomycetota bacterium
AGCCAGAATCTCGCATCCCGAATCTGCCACAACCAGCGACAGTCCCTTCACTTAAAGTGGCCGGTGAAGCAGGAAGTTTGGGCTAGATTCGTACGATCGTTCCCCGTGAATCCCGATCTTGAGAGTCTGAGAAGGTCGGTCGCCGCGGCGCTCCGCCGTCTGCGCGAAGGACGGCGCTGGAAGGCTGGCAAGGATCGCGAGCACCTGGCCAAGCGCATCGCCCTCGGCCATCTTCCGTCCTCCGGGACCCTGGCAGACTACGACGCGATCATCGGTCGCGTACTCGAGAATGACTCCGCCCTCGTGTACGTTTATTCCTGGCGGGAGACGGCGTATCCGACCGTCAGTGCGGAAGTGGACGGCAAGTCCTGGCTCGTCATCTTCGGTTTGGATGCGATAATGGAAACGGCGTTTCCCCCGACGGCTCCTGGCCGCTACCTCGCGGACAAACGGTTCGTCCTTCTCGGCAGGCTGTCGGAGATACTCGAATGATGCGAGATCTCGACCAATACGCGAATTCAGTCCAGCACCCTGGAGTCAGCGGATTCGAACACATCGAGACGCTCGAGATCCGCGACCGCCTCTCGCTGCGGGAGCACGACCTGTCCGAGGAGGATCGGGAGTGCCTTCGGAGGAGCGACTCCGCCCTCCTGCGGAACGTCGATCAGATCGCGGCGGCGCTATCCCAGGTGACGAACCTCGCCGACGAACGGACGCGACGGCAACCTTCGGCGAGACAGTGGTGGTGGTTCCTGGACGTCCTGTCCGAGGTGGCCAGCGTGGCGTCAACAGCGGGGGAATCGTAGAGCCCGAGGGAAGCCCCGCCGAGGGAGGTCTCCTCCGCCGAGGAGACCACTCCACACATCCATCGAACTGCTCGACGGCGGGGCTCGGCATCCTGCGCGAGCCCTCGCGCTTCCATCCCTTCATCGCTCGCCAGCCTCGAAAGGCCCCGCGGAGAATCGAGAATTCCCGCGAGACGGGCGAAGGGCGGCGGATGTTCGCCGGCGGACCGCCTTCGACCCTCACTCCCCAAGGGATATCCGCTCGGGGCCTCGGCCGGCAAGCGCGAATTCCCGGGAGGTGGGTGAGGTTCGCGGCGCGTTCGGGACGTTTCGCCGTGAGAGATCGCCAGCATCCCTCGACCGGACCCGGCCGGCGCTGGAGCGGCGGCGCCGGGCGCGAGCTTCAGGCTCGACTTTGCGAGGCGACGATTCCTGACCAGAATGCCTGCGCAGACTTTCTCCCGGACGGCTTTTGAACCGAAGCCAGCGCGGTCTTGGACTCCCAGTCGCGAAGGCGCTATCATGAGTGCATGACGCGAATCTACGAAGAGATCATCGATTTCATCGCCCGAGGGGCTAGCCCGGCCAAGATCGCGGAGTTTTCGCCCTCGCAGGCGACCAGAGAACGTGTTGCCGAGCTTATCCACCGGGAGAAGAGGCAAGAACTGAGCGAGGATGAGGTCTCGGAGCTCAATCACTACCTCGAGCTCGAGCACATCATGCGCCTCGCGAAGGCTCGAGCTCGCGCTCACCTGTCGAATGAGTGAGTACATTCCTGCGGGGCTTAGACGTCTGGTCGCAGAGCGTGCCGAGCACATTTGCGAGTACTGCCTTATCGCTGAGGACGATACCTTCCTCGGTTGCGAGGTGGATCACGTAATCAGTGAGAAGCACGGTGGCCGGAGCGAGGCTGATAACCTGGCTTATGCCTGCGTGTTCTGCAACAGGCACAAGGGTACCGACATCGCTTCGATGTCCTCGGATTCAGGTAGAATCGTTCCTCTGTTCAATCCGCGAACTGATTTCTGGCGCGAACACTTCCTGCTGGAACATGCCACGATCATGGCGTTCACCGACACGGGCGAGGCAACCGTGGGCCTCCTTGGATTCAATCGCATCGATCGCGTTCTTGAGCGGAGTGTACTCGTGGAAGTAGGACGATATCCGAGCCCGGCAGCTCTCCGCAAGATTCGCGCGCGAGCCCCGTAGTCTTCGATGCCTTCGCGGTACGAAGGGCTCTCTCACTCGAGAATCCAGCGAACTTCCTGCCGCCGAGAGCATCCTCGGTCCCCTCGACGCCGCACTCAGGGTAGGGCGCGGGCGGCTCGGGGCCGCCGAGTTTTCCCTCGCAGACCGTCGGCGTGTCAGGGTTCTGATCGGTCATCTGCGGTCGCTGGAGAAGATGTAACCGCTCAGCGGCGCTGAGCGGAGCACGGAAGGCCTTGTCGTCCGTGGACGCCCGAGCCACTCCGCTCAAGCCGCGCGCACGGGGATCAGCGGCCGGATGGGCGGCTCGGCGGCAGCGAACGCGCTGTCCCGGCCCGGTGAATCCCCGGAGGCGAGCGCATCGCGGGTGAACGGTTGCGAGAAGATTTTCCGTTTTTCGAGGGCCCTTTCGGGGGCGGCGAGCGATGAGGAGGATGGAGGCGAGAGAGTCGCCCCCCGGCGGCGAGCCTGCCTCGGGGACCGGAGACCTGGAATCCAGTTGTCTTGGCAGGCGTCATCGGTGACCATGGTGTGCGAGAGTGTACAGGTTGCCCTCATGCGTAGAAGGGGCTATTCACCGGGCCTTGCCCAGAAAGGGGGATCGCCATGAAGCGATTCTCGAGGAGTGCCGTGCTCGCGGCGCTTGCGATCGTATCCTTGTTGATCTTCCAGCGCAGCGATGTGCCGCGCGTCCTCGCCCAGGAGTGCGATGGGGTGCTGGTCAGGCACGAGGAGATGCTCGTGACGGCGGAGCTCGAGCCGGGGGTCTTCGGCCCCGCGCCTATCCTGCACGGAGACCTCAATGCCGACGGCACGAGGGATCTCAGCGACGCCGTCAGCCTGCTCAGCTACCTCTTCCTGGGAGGCCCGGAGCCTCCTCCGCTCGTCGCCGTCGAGTGCGAGCCCGACCTGGAGGGCGACGCCTCCGTGCGCTTCTACAGCGAGGTCACGTGCAGCGGCGGCGGCTTCACCGCGACACTGAACCTCACGTCCTGCGGGGCCGATCCGCTCCCCACGACCACCGGAAACTGGAGCACTTGCATCACCATCCCGCCCGTCGATTGCCGGCCGTGCATCCAGGCATCGACCACTTGCGGGAACATCAACATCTGCGACGACCTCAACATGCGGCCCGGCAGGGTCTACTCGCTGGTGCTCTACTTCAACGGAGTGGCGCCCGCGGCCATGCTCTTCGAAGAGCCCGGCGACTGCAGCACGCCCGTCCCCACTCCCGACGGGAAGGACTCCATGGAGAAGGCGCTCCGCGATGGCCGCGCCGTGATCTTCGGTGTCGCCGACGGGGACCTGCAGGGCTTCGACGGCATGCACTGACCCCAGCGAAGAGCCCCGGCGCGTTCCCGGCCGGGAGGCAGCGCAGCCCCGCCTCGGCACGGTGGGGCGGCGCTGCTCCGGGGAGGACCGGTGGATCCGCGGCGCGTCATCAGCGAGCGCCATGGTAGGATGCGGGAGCTGCGATGCGCTGGCCGGCCCTCGATCGATGCGCTGGCCGGCCCTCGATCCAGGCGCTCCTCGCTTCTCCATCTCGAGAGAGTTCGATGCTGCCGCTCCACACCCTCTGGATCGCCGCCGCGCTCGCCGCTCCGCAGCCCGCGCCGGCGCTCGGCGAGGCGGAAGGCATGGGCGGAGCGGCCATCCGCATCGCGCCCGGAGCCCCGCAGCTCTTGGTTGACGACCACCTGATCGCCGAGGAGGAGGGGCTCGTCCGCACGCTCCACTCGCCGCGGAAGGACCGAGGCGGCGAGGAGCCGGTGCTCGCTCCGCCGGAGCTGCAGACGCTGATGGCGAGCGGCACGATCGTCCGCGATCCGCGGCTCGGCAAGTACGTCATGTTCGCGGAGGCCTTCGAGCAGCCGCCTCGCGGCCGCTACCGCGTGGATCTCTACCGGCTCACATCGGATGACGGACTCGCGTGGACGGCCGGCGACGGCGGCCGGCTCGAGCGGATCGAGATCGACCTGCTCGACGCGGCCAGCGGGCGGCGCGCCACGAACATCGACCTCTTCTCCTGCTGGTACGACGAGAAGGACGCCAGCTTTCCCTACCAGGGATGGTGCTACTTCGCCAACTGGGGCGACGACCTGGAGGGCGTCTGGCACCTCCGCTCCCGCGACGGGAGGGCGTGGGAGAGGGGGCGACAGGTGGTGAACGGCTGGGCGGGAGGCGGGGATCCGAGCCATCGCGAGATCCGCCAGGACGGGCGCGTCCTGAGGGGGCCGGGGGACGTGACGATCTTCACCCGCGATCCGCTCGAGGACCGGTTCCTCGGCATCTTCAAGTTCTTCAGCGCGGAGCCCGTCGGGCCGGGCAACCAGCTCCGCTCGCGGGCCTACGCGTTCCTCGAAAGGATCGACGAGCCGTTCGACACGAGCCGGCTCGACCGGATCGCTCTCCTGCCGGCGGCCGCGGCGGAGCGCGGCGACCAGCCCCACGACGAGTACTACGGCTCGACGGCCTGGCGCTGCGGATCGCTATGGCTCGGCGGCCTCAAGGTGTGGCACTCCGCGGGCGACTATCCGTGGTCCGCCGCCGGCTGCGCCTTTCTCAAGCTCGTCTCGAGCCGCGACGGGCTGCGCTGGACGAAGGTGCCGTTTCGCAGCGATGACGGCTTTGCCGAGGTGTTCCTGGCGAACGGCCCGGAGGGCGGCAACGGGGGCCGCAACGACGGCGGCTACCTGACGCAGTTCAGCCAGGGCCCCCTGCGGATCGGCGACGAGCTGATCTTCTATTACGGCTGCTCCTCCTTCGGCAAGAACCATCCTCCCCAGCGGAGGATCAGCGGCGGCGGCATCTTCCGCGCGCGCCTCCGCATCGACGGATTCGTCTCCGTGGATGGCGGCCGGCTGACGACGCCGCCGATCGAGATCGACGCGCCCTCCGAGATCGACGCGCCCTCCGAGATCGACGCGCCCTCCGAGATCGACGCGCCCTCCGAGATCGACGCGCCCTCCG
>JAFGKN010000406.1 GCA_016928605.1 Planctomycetota bacterium
AAGCCGGGCACCGGCTGGCTGCTGGGCAGCCTGCTCATCCACGGACCGGGAGCGGTGCCGACGATCGAGCCGCAGGTCATGGCCGACAACCTGATCGTGGGCATCCCCGAGCTTGAGAACGCCACTCCCGTGACGCGCGCGCTGCTCTTCCGCGACCTCACGGAGCGCTTCCAGGAGAACGTCGATCTGCTCGTGGAGGAGACCCTCGACTGGGAGGAGAACTGCGTCAGCGAGGAGGAGTGGATCCGCCGCCACTACCTCGAGCCGGTGCCGACGAATGGAGATCAGCCGCCGGGGGTGCAGGATCGCTGGGTCGTCTACGGCGACTTCAAGAAGGAGTTCCCCAACGAGAGCTTCTCGGCGAAGGAGCTGCGTCTGAAGCCCGGCGCGGAGGCCGTCGTCCACGACCACGGATTCACCGGAGCCTTCGTCCTCGCTGGATCGGCGGTCATCTCGTCGGACCGGCATCCGGATGTCCACGTGAGCGCACTGCCTCCCTTCTGGCGGGAGACCGAGGTGACGCGGTACAACAACGCGCTGGTCTGGACGGCCGACCGGGCCCGCCGCGGCGTCCGCATCCGGAACATCCATCCGTCCCAGGAGTTCGTGCTCATCCGGTCGATCGCAGGCGGCTCGAAGGAGATGCCGGACGTCGGAGCGCACCGGCGCTAGGGCGCTCGACTGATTCTTCAGGTTGCAGGCGACGTTTCCCTCCCGCTCGTCGAGACGGCGGAGTTGAAGTCCACCACGGAGACACTGCGACACGGAGAGCCAGTCATAGGATCTTCGCGAAGCACTCCGCGTCTGCGGGTCTCCGTGGTGATTCTGTCACGAGGATTCGTGAAACCTGGCGGCGGTCGGGCCGGTCCGGATGTCTGCGTCTCGCCCGCGATCAGATCTCCGCCAGCTCCTCTCCCAGCTCCTCGCGCAGCGTCTCGACGACGAAGCGGAACTTCTTCCGGTTCCTCTCGCTCAGGGACGAGAGGATCTCGTGCGCCCAGAGGATCTTCGCGTAGTCGGGCTTCACGTCATCGGCCGGCTCGGCGAGCGGCTGCATCGCGGGTGGGAGAGGCTGGATCTCCTCCGAGATCTGCGCGAGGACGAGGCTCATGTCGAGCTCGCGGAGGAGGTGGCGGATGTCTTCCTGCACCGCCTGGAGGCGGATGCGAACGCCCGTCGAGACCGCCAGCTCGACGAGGGCGTGGAGCACGCCGAGGAAGGTGCTGTCCAGGTACTCGCACTCGGCCAGGTCGATCGTCACCGGCTGCTTCGTCTCGATTCTCCGCACGGTCCATCCGTGGACGGAGTCGGCTTGCCGGTAGGTTCCCCGGCCCCGGATCTTCAGGAAGATGGTGCCCTTCGATTCGCCGTGAAAGAGAGCGATCAGCGGCGGCGCCAGGATCTCCGCCTCGCTTTCCTCGTCATCCAGTGCGGTGTTGTCCAGGCGGCTCTCTCCGGAGCGGACCTGGAGGTAGACCATCGTGACATCATCGCGCTCCTCTCCGGTGCCGGCCGTGGCCGCCCGGAAGAGCGCCTTCAAGAGCCTGCTGCCGGAGTTGTCCGTGCTGGCGAGGATCTGCGCCAGGTCCTGGCGGGTCAGCAGCCGCGCAGCCGGCTGATCGATCAATCCGTCGGTGTAGAGCAGGAGCCTGTCTCCCGGCTGCAGGATCACCTCCTGCTCCGCGAACGAGGTGGTCGGTGAAAGCCCCAGCGCGGGTCCAGTGCAGCGTATCTCGGACACGCTTCGATCGGCGCGCGCGAGCTGAAGAGGGGGGTTTCCCGCAGAGGCCAGGCAGAGCCTGCGCCGCTTCACGTCGAGCACGCCGTAAGCGGCCGTCACGAACATGCCGCTTCTGGAGATGGCCCGGCACAGATCGCTGTTGGCCGCCTTCAACGCCTGCGCCGGAGTGAGGGGCTTCCCCGTGAGGCTGTCCACGACGTGCAAGCGCTGCTTGAAGAGCACCGACAGCATGGTGGCGGCGACGCCGTGACCCGAAGCGTCGGCGACGTAGATCACCAGCGTGTCATCGTTCACCGCCAGCACATCGTATAGATCGCCGCCCAGGTAGCGGCCGGGCCGATACAGCGAATGGATGGTTAGCCCCTCCACCCGCGGCGCGGTCTGGGGCAGGAGGGCCCTCTGGATGGTCTCGGCGCGCGAGATGTCGTCCTGGATCTGCTCGGCCTGGTTCTGGAGAACGCGGCAGAGCCCCTCGAGCTGGCGGACCTTGTTCTCGAGAGCGCGATGCAGCTTCTCCTCCTGCTGCAGGAGCCTCCGCTCGTTGAGGGCGTTTCTCACCGCGACCTCGATGCTCTTCACGTTCGGAGGTTTCTGCAGGAAATCGAACGCCCCCAGGTGGATCGCCTCGACTGCCGCATCGAACGTATCGACGCCCGACAGGATGATCCACGTGGCGCCGGGGCAGTTCTTCCTGGCCCACCGCAACAGGTCCAGTCCATCCATGCCGGGCATGATGACATCGGTGATGACGACGTCGACAGCCTGGCGGGCGAGGAGCTCCTGGGCGGAAGGTCCGTCCTCGGCTTCGAGGACCTCCACGCCTTCGAGGCCCTGCAGCCCCTTGATCACGAGCTTGCGGTCGAGGATCTCGTCATCCACGACGAGGACCTTGGATCCGGACTTCATCGGAGTCTCCTCGGCAAAGCACGGTCCGCCTCGGGGGGATGTCCCTCGGGGGCCGGACCGGAAGGCGTGCAAGAAGCCGGCCTGCTGGATCGATCGACGGGCGGAGAGACTCAGGAACCGGCTCTCAGCCAGATGCATCTTTCGGCGTTTTCCCGCGATACTCGGAGATGCGACCCCGCAGCGCCTCCAGGAGTATCTCCAGCTCTTTCTCCAGATGGTGAAGCGCATCCTCGGCATCCGCCAGACGTTCCTCTCGAGCGAGGGTCTCGAGCCGCAGCGCCGCCTTGCTGGCCCGCTGCGCGCAGAAGACTCCCGCGCTGCTCTTCAGCGTGTGGGCGCGCCGGAACACCTCTGCGCTTTTGCCGGAACGGAAGGCCTGCCGGATCTCCTCCAGGAGCCGCGGGCCCTCTCCGAGCAGGATATCGGCGAGATCGATGAGCGTCGCCTCGCTCGCGCCCGTACGGGCTCGCGCCAGGATCCAGTCCAGCGCCGCCGCAGCGGCCGGAGGGGACTCTCCGGCACCGGCGCTGCGAGGAGCTGTGGAATCGGGGAGCGGCTTGTCCATCGGGTCTCTCCGCCCGCAGAGCATGACGAGCAGCGCGCCGGCTGCGTTTTCGGCCTGTCGGAGGCGCGGGGCCGAATTGCGGCCGTCCGCGCGCCATCGGGGACTCCCGCAGGCCGGCGGGACCCGGATCGCCTCCGACTTCCTGTCCTGTTCAGTC
>JAFGKN010000049.1 GCA_016928605.1 Planctomycetota bacterium
ACCTCCGCTTCGCGCCGGAATGCATCTCTCAAGCTCCGGAGCATGGGGACTCTCTCCCGCCGTGGAGGCGCTGCGCCGCGAGACCGAACGATTCCTGTCGAGCCGCTCAGCGGCGAGGCTTGCGCCGGCGTCGGAACGCTCGGCTCGAGCGGGCGGAGAGGCGGCTTCGCGGCTGCGATGCCGAGACCGCGGCCGGCTGCGTCCCGACGGGGGGCCGCAACGCCGGTGAGCGTGTACTGCGATTGTAGCCGCGTGGAACTCGAGCGGCCAGAAAGAGATGCCCTGGAGCGCGTCTCGTCGCTTCTCTCCGGCGAGCGGGCTGATACAATCGGAGCGGACGCTGGGCGAAGCCGCGCGGATCGCACGGGCCGCGGGCGGCTCGACGGCCGTGATTTCGGCGGAGAGACGGTTGCATTGTCCAGAGACCTCGCTATCATTAGTGATTGTGACTCGCGGTGTTGCGCCTTCAGCCCGGCAGGGTGTGGCGGGGCGCTGTCGCAGCGCGTCTCTGAAGCAATCCCTCCTGTTCCCGAGAAGCACCTGTCACCACAGCCAGCGGGGGTCCCCGTCTTCTGGTTTCAGAGTGGACCTGCGCGTTGTGGAAAGGAGTATGGGTTGAGAATGAACTGTCGAACCATGCGCTTCCTTCTCTTCTGGTTGAGCGCTGCGCTTCTCCTGGCCGCCTGCGACACCGGCCCGCCGCGGTCCGACACCGACGGCACCCAGCCGGGCACCACTCCCGGCTCCACTGTGGACCTCACGCCGAGCCTGATCCGCATCGACGGAGCGAGCAGTCCCGTGGGGCCCGGCGACGTGATCACGCTCGTCGGCCTGAATTTCTCGCCGGTGCTCTCGGAGAACGTCGTGCTCTTCGAAGCCGGGAACAACACGGTGGAAGGCCTCGTCCTGAACGTCGTCCAGGTGGGAACGAGCACTCAAGGATCGACCGAGAACAACATGGATGTCGTCATCCCCGGCGGCGTTTCGAGGGGGACGGTTGCCCTCAGGGTGCGCGGGAACGATGCCGGCGGCGTGGCGGGATTCGACGTCAATCCCTCGCTCGTGGGATTCACGCTCGGAAACAACGCCAGCGATTCCGACCTCGGCTACGGCCCGGGAGCCGTGCAGGCCAACGGTTTCCAGGACCTCAACTCCCGAGTGACGGTCCACGGGCTCAACTTCGCCGATGTGCGCGAGGTGCTCCTCGATCTCTCGGGAAGCTCGGATATCCGCGTCCCCTCCAACACGTTCATCCGCAATCCCGTCCAGGCTCAAGCGGGTGTGGAGCCATCGGGGCTCGAGTCCTTCGCGTTCAATCTGAAGGACGATCTCAACGACGTCCGGATACCCCTCACGACCAACGACATCGCGGCCAGCGTGGGGCTCCGGCTGCGCGGGTCGGGGGAAGTCTCCAACCGCTTGATGATCCCCGTCTTCTCCGATGCCGCGGCGACGGACGAGGATCGGTCGGGAGCGGTTGTCAGCAGCGTCAACGTGCCCGTCGGCGTCGTGACGGGACCGGTGCCGGTCCGCTACACCTGCTACGAGAGAGTCGTCGGCTCGGAGTGGGAGATGCAGGTCGACTTCCGCGTCTCCAACACGTCGTTCACGTCGAGCTGGACGCCGGCGACTCCCTTCGTCCACCCGGACAGCGACGGCAAGGATTACAACGGCACGACCGGCCTCTACATGGGCTCGCCGCTCCACCGCAGCGGCCAGCGGCTCCTCCCCGGCATCGGTGCCCGGAGAGCCTTCATCTGGGATGCGCCCAACGACCCCGTCTTCCGGCAGTACCGCGAGGAGAAGCAGGAGAACGGCCAGCTCCGGCCGCGCTACTGGAAGGTCGAGTTTCGCCTCACTCCTGTCTCGACCTCCCAGAACCGTCTCGTGCGCATGCACCAGGCGGTGACGCCGCCCCTCGTATACTACGATCTGGTGGATCGTCCGGGCGACCTGGTGGCCGGCCAGCGGTGGGCGGCGATCGACGAGAGCTTCGACAACACGCTCTTCGTCGACAAGAATCTCACCACCGCCATCTGGGGACCTCCGGTCAATCCGGGCCTCCTCTCCGGCGGGACGAATCCTCCCCAGAGGGATCTCTTCGGCACCGGCACGGCGGTCGTGGTCCTCCAGGAAGTGGATCCGGAGGGCTTCCTCGACGTCGGCGAGACGATGCTCGATGAGTACGTCGAGTTCAACACGGACCGCATGGAGCTGATCCACCACGTCGTCAAGCTCGTGCCCAACGATGTCGACGGGTCGCTCAGCGTGGTCGATTTCACCTTCATCGAGCTCATCCGCGACGAGAGAGGGGCCCTGGTGACGAACCCGGGGAAGGATCTCGGCGAGTTCCACTTCAAGAGCCTGAGGCTGCTGGGGGGAGAGTTTCCGACGCCAGCGGGGCCTCGGCCGAATGTCGACGCCACCAATCCCCCTCGCGATACCGTGAACAGCCGCTTCCGGATGTTCGGGCGCGGGGCCCGCCCCCTCATCATCCGCCTCTCCGGAGGCGACGTGACGGCCAGCGATGACGCGGTCGTGGTGAGCATCGAGCAGACGGAGTACATCTACGACCCGGATCCAGACGTTCCCGACGATGAGCAGCCGTTTGTCAACCCCGCGATCGTCACCGTCAGCGGGTCCGCGGGAGGGCCCGGCTCTCCGCTCCTCTGCCCGTGTCCGCCCAACTGCGGGCTGCAGAACGGCGGAGGCGGCGCTCCGGGCGCTGGAGGTGGTGCGGGCGGCGACGGCGCGCAGGTCTTCATCCTCTACGGCACGCTGAACGTGATCCAGCTCGCCGATGCCGAGCCCGGAGGCAACTTCGGCGGCGAGGGCGGCGAGACGCCGGCGGCCGTCGATTTCGATGAGACGAAGAAGTCGATCCTCCACGGGGCGCCGGGCGGCGGCGGCGGTCACCGCGTCCCGGGCGGAGACGGCGAGTACGGCACGAGCACGATTGCCCAGTATCAGACGCCGCGCGAGGGGCGCGGCGGGATCCAGCGCGGATCTCCGGAGCAGCTCGAGATCACCGCGGGCTCCGGCGGCGGCGGCGGCGGCGCGAGCCTCTCGCGCGTCGCGACGGCGGCCGACGGGCCCTACTTCACGGCGGCCGGCGGCGGCGGCGGCGGCGGTGCAGGGGCTGTGGCCTTCTATGCCCGCGGCACGATTCTGGTCGACGGCCGGATCCTCGCCAACGGCGGCCCCGGTGGCAGCGGCGAGATGCCGCGCTCTCCCACGCCTCCCTGCAATCCCTATCCCGCCGGCACCGATCAGATCGCCACCGGAGCTCCGGGCGGCGGCGGCAGCGGGGGAACGATCGTCCTGCGCGCGACCGGCGAGGTGATGGTCGCGGACGCCGCGAACCTCGAGGTCAACGGCGGAGCCGCCGGTGTATCGAGGACCGCGAGGACGATGAACCGCACGGCCGGCCGCGGCGTCGGGGCTCTCGGCTACATCCGGATCGAGAGCGGGACGGGCGCCGTCGACTACTTCGGCGATCTGCCCGTCACGCCGGCGGCATCGCTTTCCGAGGGAGGTCTAGCTGCCTCGCCCGATGCTCTCACGCTCGGGCGAGGTCAGGACGGCGTGCTCCACCTGCGCTTCATCCAGAGCATCGATCCCCTCACCGGCTCCCCGCTGCGTGACGCGGAGACCGGGCGCGAGGTCTCCAGGTGGACCTACAACACGGATACAGGCCTGCTGACGGATCCCCGCGGGGACAGCTTCCGGACGCGGACGGCGGGCATCATCGACGTCAGTCGGCTCACGATCGACGAGGATGTCGTGCTCCGCGCCTCTGGAACCAGACCTCTGCGCGTGAGCGTCCGCGAGACCGCGCTCGTCGAGGGCGCGATCGACGTCTCGGGATACCCTGGAGGCGCCCTGCGCTTCGAGTTCCCCGGCCAGTTCCCGCAGCCGGGACTGGGCGGCGTGCCGGGACCGGCGGGCGGCCGGGGCGGCGCGGGAGGGACGGTGCAGTTCGCCGCGGCGGCGACCATCCCTGTGGACGGCCAGGCCGGCGGCACGCCGCTCGACGAGCTGGAGACATCTCTCCCCGACGTTCTGGTCCCCCTCGTCGGCCAGGTGACTCCGGCCGGGGCCGGCGGCACGGTGCCCGGAGAGGGCGGCGTCAGCGCGCCTCCCAGCGTCTCGGCGGGAGGAGGAGCCGGCGGCGGCCACCTCCAGAGCGGAGAGGCCGGCCGGGTTCCCTCCGGCAGCGACGCCTCGCTCGCGGGCCAGCCGGGCTCTGGATTCGGATTCGACTCAGGCCGCTTCGCCGGCGAGCTCTTCCTCTACGGAGGTCTCGGGGGGGGAGGCGGCGGCGCCAATCCCAAGGTCTCGGAGGCCTATGCGAACCGGAGGATCCGCGGCAGTTACCCGTTCCCCGGCGTGGCGGTCTACGCTCCGGGAACCGGCGGCGGAGGAGGGGGCGGAGTGCTCCACCTCCTGGCCACCACGCTGGTTCTGAGCCCTTCGGGCCGGCTTCTCGCCCGCGGCGGGAACGCCTACCAGTCGGTCGACCTCGCCGGAAACGGCGGGGCGGGCGCGGGCGGCACGATCGCGATCCAGGTGCTCCGCAGCCTGGAGATCCGGCCGGGCGCCGTGATCGACGCGAGCGGCGGCCAGGCCAACCGGCTTCCGCCGTTCAACCCCGAGGGATTCCGCTCCTACGAGGGCAACATCCGAACGCGGTACCTCGACGCCTTCCCCGAGGAGTTCACGGGCGTCAACGACAACCAGAAGCTCGCTTTCGGAGGGCTGGGCGGCACCGGCGCCGCGGGGCGCGTCCGCATCGAAGCGCCCTTCGTCTTCCGCGGCCTGAACCCGAGCGCCTCGACGGGCATCTTCCTGAGCGACACCGTGCAGACGGTCGGGGTTTCCCAGCCCCTCGTGCTGGGGCTCTGCCCCACGTTCGTGGCGCGCTCGCAGTACATGTTGGACGTTGATGTGCCCCGTCTCATCCTGAGCGCGCTCCAGCCGCCGGGGACGGATGTCCACCTGCTCTGGGAAGGAGCGCGGCAGAGCCTCGACGTGCACGCCGGCATCGGCCAGCTGCTTCACATGGTCTCGGATCCGCGGCACCTTACGGTGAGCGAGATCGTGCGCTACCGCGTCTACTTCCGGTCCGATTACATCTCCCGCGGCGCTCAGTCGCTCCAGCAGCTGAGGCTGCCCTACGGGACGGACCTGCCCGACATCGACTTCTAGCCGCGACGCCCTGGGCGTCGAGGTCGCGCAGACGATTTGACCGCGGAGCCCCACGGGGTTCCGCGGTTTTTTTGCAGACGCGCGGGATCTCCGGAAGCGGCATCCGGATCCGAAGCCGAGTCAGCCTCGGTCTCCGCCTCCGCCTCAGCGCCGGCCTCTGCCTCTGCCTCGGCTCCGG
>JAFGKN010000407.1 GCA_016928605.1 Planctomycetota bacterium
CCCTCGAGCTCCCACGCCTACGGAGCGAGAGCCCGGCGGGCCGTCGAGTCCGCCCGCACGCAGGTGGCGTCACTGATCGGCGCGCGGGCGGATGAGATCATCTTCACGAGCGGCGGCTCCGAGTCGAACAACATGGTGATCCAGGGCGTCGCCGCCTCGCTCCGTTCGCTCGGACGCCACATCATCACCTCCGCGGTCGAGCATCCGGCTGTTCTCGAGCCCTGCGCGGCGCTCGAGGCGCAGGGGTTCCGGATCACGATCCTGCCCGTCGACGGCCGCGGGCGCGTCGATCCGGGCGACGTCGAGAAAGCTATCACGACCGAGACGATCCTGATCACGATCATGCACGCCAACAACGAGGTCGGAACGATCCAGCCGCTCCGCGAGATCGCGGCGATCGCGCGGGCCCGCTCCGTGCTCCTCCACACCGACGCCGCCCAGAGCGCCGGCAAGATCGCAGTGGATGTCGATGCCCTCGGCGTGGACTTCCTCAGCATCGCGGGGCACAAGCTCTACGCGCCGAAGGGCGTGGGAGCGCTCTACATCCGCACCGGCCGCGAGCTCCCCCGGCTCATCCACGGCGCGGACCACGAGGGCGGACGGCGCGCAGGCACGGAGAACGTCCTCGAGATCGTCGGGCTGGGCAGGGCCGCCGAGATCGCCAGGGAGCGGCTCGATGCGACCGCGGAGCACTGCCGCAGGATGCGCGACCGCCTCTGGGATGGGCTGCGCGGCCGCGTCGCCGGCATCCGCCGCAACGGAGATCCCGAGGCGTCGCTTCCCAACACGCTGAGCGTTTCGTTCCGCGGCGTGGACGCGAGCGCGCTGCTGGCCGAGATCGGCGATCGGGTGGCGGCTTCGGCCGGCGCGGCCTGCCACGCGGAGGATGTCGACGTCTCCCCGGTTCTCGAGGCGATGAAGGTCCCCCTCGACTACGCGATGGGGACGGTGCGCTTCTCCACCGGCCGGACGACGACGGAGGCTGAGATCGACCTCGCGATCGAGGTGGTCGCGGAGGCCGTCGCGAGGCTGCAGGCTCCGCAGGCGGCCGCCGCCCCCGCAGATGTCCAGCAGGGCGAGGAGATCCGCCTCACGCGCTTCACCCACGGCATGGGCTGCGCCTGCAAGCTGCGCCCCCAGGAGCTCGAGGTCGTCCTGCGCTCGCTGCCGCGGCCCGCATCCGCCGACGTTCTCGTCGACGCGTCGACGGCCGACGATGCCGCGGCCTACCGGCTGAGCGGCGAGCTGGCCATCGTCCAGACCGTCGACTTCTTCACGCCGATCGCCGACGATCCCTTCGACTTCGGAGCCATCAGCGCAGCGAACTCCCTGAGCGACATCTACGCGATGGGCGCGCGGCCCCTCTTCGCGCTGAGCATCGTCGGCTTTCCGTCGCGCCGGCTGCCTCTCTCCGTGCTCGCGCGCATCCTCGAGGGAGCCGCGGCCAAGGCGCGCGAGGCCGGCATCGACATCGTCGGCGGCCACAGCGTCGAGGACACCGAGCCCAAGTTCGGCCTCGCCGTCACGGGCGCCGTCCATCCGCGGCGGATTCTCACGAACCGCGGCGCGCAGCCAGGCGACGCGCTGATCCTCACGAAGCCGGTCGGCACGGGGATCATCATGACCGCGGCCAAGCTCCAGCTCGCCAGCGGCGGTGTCGTCGAGAGCGCTCTCGAGACGATGCGCAGCCTGAACCGCGCCGCCGCGGAAGCTCTCGCCCCTTTCGACGTGCACGCGCTGACCGATGTCACCGGCTTCGGGCTCCTCGGGCACCTCCGCGAGATGACTGTGGCCTCCGGAGTGAACGCGGAGCTGCGATCGAGCGATGTGCCGCTGCTCTCCGGCGCGCTCGACTTCGCCACGGCCGGCGGAGCATCGGGCGGCACCGTCGACAACCTGGCGCACGTCTCACCGCACGTCGACTGGACCAGCACTGTCGCCCGCGGCCTCCGCCTGCTGCTCGCGGACGCGCAGACCTCGGGGGGGCTGCTCATCGCCGTGGCGCCCGGCGACGCGGAGCCTCTCCTCGGGGCTCTTCTGGCCGCGGGAGTCGCGTCGGCGCGCCGCATCGGAGCGATCGCCGAGAAGGGGGCGGGGCGGATCCGCGTGCTCGAGTGAGCGTCCTCGCGCGCGCCCGCGACGCGCATCACCCGCAAGTGCGGGAAGTCCAGCGATCCAGGAGGCTTCTTACTTCTTCAGAAGGATGCCATCGAGGCCGAAGTAGTAGCCCGGCGACTTCTCGTTGCGCCCGTCGAGCTTCACCTCGAGCCGGTTGGCGCCCTTCTCGAGGTCGAAGGCCCCCAGCGGGATCGGGCCCGTCGGCTCGCAGAGTCTCGCCTTCCCGCTGAAGAGGTCGACGGCCTCGCCGGCAGGCTTCCCGTTGACCGAGAAGCGGAAGCGGCCGTAGTCCCAGGAGCGCGTCAGGTACGCGATGACCTCGTAGCGGCCGGCTTCCCGGGCATCGAAGGCGAGAGAGAGCACTCCGGCGTTCGCCGTGGGCCGCCACCACAGATGCCGGGCGCCGCTCCACCCGCCGCCGAACTGGCCCACGTCCTGCGGGCTCGCATCCCCGCCCTCGGCGCGGATCACCTTCAGAGATTCGCCCTCGAGCAGCCCGTCGATCCGGAAGGGCTTCCACGCCGGCCTGGGCACTCGTCCCGCGCGGGGCACGGGCTCGAAGAAGTCCTTCTGGCCGGCTGCGGCGTACCAGTACGCCGTGGCGCAGTAGTCCTTGCCGATCGTGTTGCCGAGCGGCCAGTCCTCGATCGTGAACCGGATGGATCGGTGAAAAGGGAGGCTGTCGATGACGTGGAAGCGGTTGACGGAGGTGTGGTTGCCGTTGCCCGGCCCCTCGCACAGCGTCTGGTTGTGATAGGCATGCTGGAAGAGCGCGGTGTTGCACCAGGCGTATCCGAAGTAGTCCTCGCTTCCGGTGCCGAAGGTGCTCGGGAACGACTCGCCGTCGATCCAGATCTTCTCGTCGCCCTCCCCCCACCAGCCGGAGACGGGATTGAAGATGCCCAGGGCGACGCCCACCACGCGGCCGCGCCCCTCGCACTCGAGGATCGGCCAGTCGAACGTCGTGTTCTTCGGCGTGCGCCGCCACTTGGCGTGGAAGTAGCCCAGATCGTCGCTCCACGTGATCGGCTCGGCGTCGACGAGTCCCTCGATGCGCACATCTTGCCGCCCCTCGTTGATCAGCTCGATGCGCGCCGAATCGCGGAACGGCATGTACCAGCGCGAGTAGAAGAACCCCTCGCGCGCGCCGAGGGGCAGCGAGGCGTAGAGATTCTTGCCGGGCATGGTCCCGAAGAAGTCCCCCAGCGGGCAGCAGACCTGCGGCTCCCTCGCGCCGTCGAAGGTCGCCCTCACCACGACCTCGCGGAGGGCGGCGCGCGGATCCTCGGCCTCCACCTCGGCCTTGAGCAGGGTGATCGCCCCAGGGCCGTAGAGATCGTGGCTGAACATGGCTCCAGGGTACAGATCGATGACGTCCTGCTCGCCGGCCGCATGCT
Source organism: Planctomycetota bacterium (assembly GCA_016928605.1). GTDB lineage: Bacteria > Planctomycetota > UBA8108 > UBA8108 > UBA8108 > JAFGKN01. The sequence continues at coordinate 3,516 of JAFGKN010000407.1, forward strand.
CGAGGCCGCGGTCCGGCTGGCTCAGCCGGTCGAAGATCCTCTTGAGCTGCGCTTCGTGGCTCCGCACGAGGTCCATCGACCAGGCCGGCACCCGCGCGCCCTCCGCAAAGCTCCGGATGTTCACATGGTAGTAGAGGGACGACGGGCGGTCGGGCTTCTCGACCGTCACCTTGAGGCTCTTCTGGAACGGGATGGGGAGATAGAGGTTCCAGCCGGCGGCGCGTCGGCCGCAGAAGGCCGAGGATGCGCCCTCCGTCCCGATCGGCTCGGGGAAGACCCAGGCCGGCTGGCGGCCGCCGGGGGTCCTTGTCCGCTCGGGGTTCTGCCAGGAATACACCTCGATCTCGCGGGCGGGCGCCGCGACCGCGGGCTCGGCGGCGCCGTCGATGTAGATCTTGAGCGTGCCCTGCGGGTTCGCCGACCAGATCCGCACGATCATCCCCGGTCCCTTCTCGTCAGCCATGACGTACTCATCGCCCTCCTGCCGGAGGTAGTGGCCGTGGTCCGCGTTGGCGTTCCAGCCGGCCTTGTCCGCCTCGCTCTTCGAGCGCCGGTCGTAGCTGGAGCTCTGGAAGCACTTCTCCGCCGGCCGCGGAAGCCGCGCAAGAGCGCGGAGGTCGATCATCTCGTCGAGCAGATCCGAGTACCGGATCTCGGCGGCCGCGGCGGGAACTGACGCCCCCGCGAAAGACACGACGACTCCCGACAGCAGAACCAGGGTGAGCGCTCGCATGCGGACTCCTTTCTCCAGTCGCGCGGACAGGTCCAGTTTCCTCGACCAGCGCATCCTAGCCCGGAGCGGCCGGCCTGTAAAGGACGGTGTGATCCTCATCATGCGCTGCGCCTCGCCGTGGCTTTCACGGCACCTCCCGGCTCGAGGGGCCGCCTGGCATCTCGCGGGCGGGTCTCGATGTCCTGCGCCATTGTCGAGACTGGCGGCCGCTGCTATGTTGCTCTCGCTGGAAGGTCACGCTTCGCGTCGTTCAATTCTCCTGCTGGTGGTCAAATCCATCCGCGGCGAGGCCATCCCGAGCTAACGCATGAGCATCTCCCCGCCATCCGATCTCCACGAGACTCTCAGCCGGCGCTCCGAGGACATCCGCTGGCCCCTCTCGCTGCCGGTCGAGCTGGAGGGCCGCGCGGCGTCGGTCGTCGAGTGCAGCGCGCCGCTCCGCATCCTGGCGGGAAAGCGGTTCGTCGCCCGGGGCCGGTGGGAGAACCTCGACGTCGTGGTGAAGGTCTTCCTGCAGCCGGGAAAGAGCCGCGCTCACCGGCTCCGCGCCGAGAGGGGCGTGGCGGCCCTCGTGCGATGCCAGATCCCGACGCCGCGGCTCCTCGGGCGCGGCACGCTCGCCGGCGGTCGGGATGACCTCCTGCTCTTCGAGCACCTGAGCGATGCCGAGACAGCGGAGCGCGCTGTCCGCGAGCGCGGTGCGGAAGACGCCCGCCGCCTTTTCCTCGCCGTCGTCTCGATGGTTGCGCTCCTGCACCGCTCCGGGCTCCGCCAGCGCGACATGACCCTGCGCAACTTCCTCGCGAGCGGCGATGTCATCCACGCGCTCGATCCGGACACTCTGAGCATTCGCCGCGAGGGCCGCGCGATCGGGCGGCGCGCGGCGACCGCCGACATCGTCCGCCTGATGTCGGTCGCGCCAGCGCGCATCGACGGCTGGGTCGCCGACGCCGCCGGCGCTTACTCGGCAGCCACCGGAGGAGCGATCGGCCCGCGCGAGCTGCTGGCCGACCTCCGGCGCCGCCTCCCCCGGATGCGGCTCTTTCAGGCCCGCCGCCGGGTCATCCGCTGCCTCCGTGCGGGGCACCCCCGGCTCCTCTTCCGGTGCGGACCGGTGACGGCCCTCGCGATGCGCGCGGCGGATGGGATCGAGCTCCGCGACTACATCGCGGCGGGTCCTTCTTCTTCTTCTTCTTCTCCTCCTTCTTCTCCTTCTTCTCCTTCTTCTCCTTCTTCTCCTTCTTCTTCTTCTTCTCCTCCTTCTTCTTCTTCTCCTTCTTCTCCTCCTCCTCCTCCTCCTCCTCCTCCTCCTCCTCCGGCGCCGGCCGCTGCTCCTGCCGATCGATTCACCGTCGACCTGGACGGCCGCCATCTCGAGGTGCTGAGCTTCGAGACCGGGCGGGCCGCCGGGCGCCGCGCGCCGTTCAGCGAGACCTCTGCGCTGCGCGGCTGGATCATGGCGCATATCCTGGAGCTCGCCGGGGTGCGCGGGCCCCTTCCGGCTGCTCTCGTCGAGCGCCGGCGCGCGGCTGGAGGGGCCCGGTGCGAGCTCCTGCGCGAGGCGTCGTCGTCGCTCCCGCTCATCGAAGCGCTCTCAGCGGAGACTCTGCGCGGCGGTCGAGCCCGGCTGCTCGCCGCCGTGGCCGAGCAGCTCTTCCACCTGCAGCTCTTCGGCGTCACGCCGGGCGATCTCCGTCCGGGCGACATCGGCGTCGCCGGCGGAGAGCCGCTGATCCGCGATCCGCAGCGCCTCCGCTTCCACCGGCGCCGGGGCTGGCGATTCCGGCGCGCCCTCCGCCGCGAGCTCGCGGCCTTCCTGGATGCCATGGAAGGGGAGGCCGAAGGCGCCGGGGAGGTCGCCGCCCTCCTCGCCGCACGGCTCTGATCTCGCGGGCGAAGACGCCACTGGAGGAAGACTCGAGCCGCTCGCGCCCTCAGCACTTTCTCCGGAGCCGGAGGACGATGTCGGGGCTCGACTCACGATCGTACGGATCGCCGTGGAGCGAGCCGAGGATGCGCGCTTCGTCTCCGTCGCTTCCCGCCGCGCGCAGCAGGTCATCCGGGTCGATGGTGAGAAAGCTCGGCGTGTCGAACCGCCCCTCGACGCCGCTCTCGCCGAGCGTGAGCTCCACGAGATCGATCCAGCCCCGGTCTCCCGCGCGGTGCATCCCCTTGATGAGGATCCGCTCGCGGCCGTCTCGCTGGGAGCGCCGGCAGCTCTGCCAGAGGGTCGGCCCCTCAGGCAGCCGCCAGAGATTCGCCACCTGCGCGAGGAGGATGCCGCCCGGCCGCAGGCCGCGAGCCATCTCGGCGACGGCCCGGCGCACTCCGGCGGCTCCCGACGCCAGCGCGAGCGAGTTGCCGAGGCAGAGGACGACATCGAACGCGCCGGGCCGGGGCAGAGGCTCCTCGAAGGAGCGAACGGCCCAGCGCAGCTCCTGCGACTCGCCCCAGAGCTCTCGACAGCGGTCGATCATCTTCCCGCTGATGTCAGCCCCCTCCACCTCGAGGCCCCACGAGCGGAACATCGCCGCGTGGCGCCCGCTGCCGCACGCCGCATCGAGCACACGCCGAGCCCCCGTCTCGGCGAACAGCTCGCGCAGCGCGGGCTCTTCGCGCTGGAGGCGGCTCTCCCAGTCGATCACGTCATCGTAGAGGCTCGGAGCGTTCTCGAAGATGCGGGTCAGCGGCTTCATCGGCCTCCTTCTACGTGATTGACGTCCGCGCCCTTTCCGGGCATCATGCATTCTTCCTCGTGGGACACACCCGTGCAAGCCGCTTGAGGCTTGGAGTCGAACCTGCAATTGGGAGGTAGAAGCCGTGGCGCGACCCGTGACACTCTTTACCGGTCAATGGGCGGATCTGCCCTTCGAGACCATCTGCCAGAAGGCCCAGGATTTCGGTTACGACGGCATCGAGCTGCCCTGCTGGGGCGACCACTTCGACATCGTCAAGGCCCTCGAAGATGACAGCTATATCAAGGGACGCTGGGAGATCCTCTCCCGCTACGGTCTCACCGCGCACGCGATCTCGAACCACCTCATCGGCCAGGCGATCTGCGATCTCATCGACGAGCGCCACAAGGACATCCTGCCCCCCGAGATCTGGGGGGATGGCGATCCGGAAGGCGTGCGGCAGCGGGCCGCTCAGCGCATGATCGACGCCGCCAAGGCGTGCCGCAAGCTCATCGACGCTCGACCCGGCGGCGAGGAGTACCCGGCGGTGGTCAACGGCTTCACGGGCTCGAGCATCTGGCACACGCTCTACGCGTTCCCGCCGACCAGCCAGCAGTACTGGCAGAAGGGCTTCGATGATTTCGCGAAGCGCTTTCTGCCGATCCTCCAAGCGTTCGACAAGCTGAACGTCAACTTCGGGCTCGAGGTGCACCCGACGGAGATCGCCTTCGACATCGCCTCCGCCCAGCGCGCCATCGAGGCCGTCAAGGGCCACAAGCGCTTCGGCTTCAACTTCGACCCATCGCACCTGGGCTACCAGGGCGTGGACTACGTCAAGTTCATCTACGCCTTCAAGGACCGCATCTTCCACGTCCACATGAAGGACGCGTGGTGGGGCCACGGCGACGGCTCCGCCGGTGTCTTCGGCGGCCACACATCCTTCGCCGACCCGCGCCGCTACTGGGACTTCCGCTCCCTCGGCCACGGCGATGTCAACTTCGAGGACATCATCTGCGCCCTCAACGACATCGGCTACAAGGGGCCTCTCTCCGTGGAGTGGGAGGACAGCCGCATGGACCGCGAGTACGGGGCGCGCGAGGCCTGCGACTTCGTGCGGTCGATCGACTTCCCCAGCTCGGCGATCGCGTTCGACGCCCAGTTCGATCAGTAGATCCCCGCCGGAGGGCGCCGATCGCGGCTCAAGCAACAGACAATAGCCCCGCCCTCGCCCCGGCGGGGCTACTGCCTGATGAGAACCTCCGCTGCCGCTCTCGCCCCCACAGCCCGGAACCCTCTGACGATGATATCCTTCGGGGCAGTCCCCCACCTGGGGGGACGGATGCGCGCGAGGGCTCTGGGACGGGGTCATCGGACGCATCCGAGGAGCATCCTGTCCAGTTCCTGGCCGCCCTGTCCAGGACCGCCCGGACTTTCCGGGGTCTGGACGGTCTCACCCGCTCCTCGTCCGCAATGGCGGCGTCCGGCCGAGTCGCTGGCCGACATCGAAATCGCATCCTATACTTTTCCGGCCTTGAGGCTCTCGGCTAGTCGATGAACCCATCTCGGGTCTCTCGTCGCGGGGGCTCTGGGGCCTGCGGGGCTCGCCGATGTGCAACGGATCAACAACCGGGTTTAGCGAGGTTGTACTCGTGGAGAGACTGCAGACACCTCCGGAGCGGAGGTTTCCCTCCGCCTATCCGGCCAGCACGCGCCCCCGATGCCCGATCCGGTCCGGATCGGCGCTGGGCGCTCCGGACAGAGAGCGCCGCCGGGGCATGTTCCTGCTCGAGATCATGATCTACACCGCGGTCCTCGCGACCGTCATGGGGCCCATCGCGTATCTCTTCCTCGCCGGAAGCCGATCGGCCCGCGAGAACGATGTGTACAACACGACATCCGAGAGAAGCCGCGTCGCGCTGGCGCGCCTGGCGCGAGACCTGCGGCCGTGCATGCTCGACACGGTAGTCTTCTCCTCCACGAACCACATCGTGCAGTTCACGCTGCCCGCCAGCTACGATGGCGCGAACATCGTGCCTGGAGACAGCGTTCGCTACGTCCTCACGATCGCGACAGACGAGGCCGCGAACGGCGTGGACGACAACGGCAACGGCCTCGTCGACGAGGGGCGGCTCGTCCGGGTCAACGTCACGACAGGGGAGGTCATCACGATCTGTGCAAGCGTGGATCTGGGGAGGTCCTCGTTCGTCCGCAACGGTGAAGTCATCGACGTCAACCTGGCGCTGTCGGGATTTCTGCCCCACCTCCAGACTCCCTTCACCGTGGATCGAAGCATCAGCGTCCGACCCCGCAACTGAGGAGGCAACCAGCCATGCTGAGCCATCGCCGAGCTGTGACGCGGCGGGAGGGCAACGCCCTCATCGTCGCCCTGGGGGTTCTGATCGTCCTCGCCGGACTGGCGGCGGCGCAATCCACGCTGCAGCAGAAGAACCTGCAGCAGTCCCGCTTCTACGCCGTCCGCACGGGGCTTCACAACTACGCCGAGTCGGGAATCGCGCTCGCCGTCCACGAGATCCGGATGGGCGCCGGCGCCTCGCCCGGCAACATCGGCACGGTGGCCTGGGATCTCCCGTACGACTACGGGCGCGACGGCATCGCCGGAACCGGGGACGAGGGCGAGGGCGACGGCTTCCCCACGCCGGGAGAGCCCGGAGTGTTCCCGGCGGACATCGGTCCCGAGGACGCGCAGACCAATGTCGTGACTCACGTCTTCGACACCGGCCTGAGCGATGTGATCCGCGTCGTGGCCACCGCCTCCAACCCCGAGACATCGGTCTCGGTCGAGAAGCACCTCAAGCGCGCCGTCGCCACCATTCCCCGCGTCGGCGCCGTCTACGTCGCGCCGGGCGTCGTCCTCGACTTCAAGGGCAACGTGTTCACGATCGACGGCCGCAACTACTCCCTGGACGAGGCGCTGGTCGGGAGCGGGGACCTCTACGGCATCGCCACCACCGAGGGAGCGAACCCCGGCGACAACAAGGTCGCGCTGCTGGCCCAGATCCCCACCCTGAACCACGACCAGGTGATCGGCATCGATGGGATGCCCTCGCTCGGCGAGACCACGGAGAAGGGCATCGAGGAGATGATCCCTCAGGTTGTCGCCGCGCACACGAAGGAGCTGGCTCCAGGAAGCTACTCCAACGTGACCCTGGGCGACATCCGAGCGGGCGAGATCCCCGTGATCTACACCAAGGGCGATCTGCTCTTCGCAGGCCAGACCACGGGCGCCGGCATCCTCGTCGTGGACGGCAACGTGAAGATCTCGGGACAGCTCCACTTCGACGGCCTCGTCATCGTGCGCGGCGACATCATCCTGACCGGCGGAGGCGCCGGCATCCACGTCCTGGGCAGCCTGATGGTGACGCACTCCATCACCGCGATCGATGAGGCTGAGCTGACCATGTCGGGAAACGCCGACATCCTCTTCAGCCAGGAGGTGCTCGACATCGTCGAGGGGGCGCTCGCCAACACCGCGACGTACGAAGGGGTCTACTACAACGAGGACTGATCGGGAGTGATGCTGCACTCCGAGGAGCGAGAGGCATGAGGTTTTCGCGAGCTGTAAGGATCCTGCCCTTGATGTGCATGGCGCCGTGGATGACCCTGGCGGGTGAGTCCCCCGCGGCGCAGGAGGGCGCCGCTACCAAGGAGGGCGCCGCTGCCGAGAGGGGAGCCACCGGCGAGGCTGCTTCTCCGGAGGCGACGCCCGAGGACGTCGAGCGGTACCGCTCGGCGCTCGAGACCCTCCGAACGTCGACCCAAACCCGGGAGCTTGTCTCGTGCATGCGAACCCTGGAGGACGAGTACCCGGCGACGCGGGCGCTTCTCGTCCAGGCCACGACATCGCCGTCGAGCCGGCTGCGCGCGTTCGCGCTCAAGATCCTCGGGGAGAACGGCAGCGCCGAGGCGGACCTCGCCGCCGTCAGCCCCTGCCTGAAGGACAGAGCCGTGGACGTCCGGCTTGCCGCTGTCATGGCGCTGCAGAGGCTCGGACAGGCGAGCCCGGAAGCGAGAGCTCGAGGCTATCCCGCCCTGGAGGCCTACCTCGCGGGCGAGACGGACGTCAACAACCGCAAGATGGCGGTCAAGACCATCCAGCGATGGGAGCAGCGAGAGGCCATCCCCTTTCTCGTGAAGCTGCTCAAGACCGAGAAGGACCGGGGAGTCCGGAACTTCA
>JAFGKN010000408.1 GCA_016928605.1 Planctomycetota bacterium
GACTCTGCATGGGACGCTCACTCCAATCAACTCGGGTGGATTCTCGGAACGTGATTTCCGCCGAGCGGCGGCAGAAAAAGCATACTGCCGCGCCCGAAGTCGTTCCACTTCGCTATCGACGGAACTCCGGTCTTTCGACAAGACGATGTACCCAGATCGGGGAGAAAATCGTAAATTGAGCTCCTCAGGATCGCAAGGAGCTCTCGATCGAGCCGCCGGGCCGACGGACCGCCTCCGGCCGGCGCCGGGAGCTGCCGCTGCCGCGGACCGCACCCGAGAGGCCCCACAGGAGAGCATGTACGGAATACCCTTTCGCTATCTGACGGACGATCTCCCGGGGATCGGGGGCCGGATCAAGGCCGACATCGAGGATTTCCGGGTGGAGGAGGTCCCGCTCTACCCGGCCTGCGGCGAGGGCGAGCACGTCTACTTCGAGATCGAGAAGAGGGACCTCTCCACGCCGGAGGTCCTCCGCCGGCTGGCGAGGGAGCTCTCCAGGAGCATCTCAGGCTTCGGCTGGGCGGGGATGAAGGACCGCAAGGCGATCGCCCGCCAGACCCTCTCCGTGTCGGGGGTGGACCCCGAGAGGATCCTCGCCGTCGACCTGCCCGGGCTCCGGATCCTCTGGGTCCGGCGGCACACGAACAAGCTCCGGCTCGGCCACCTGAAGGGGAACCGCTTCGAGGTCTGGGTGCGCGACCTCGATGCGCCGGACCCCGCGCGCGTGGAGGCGATCCTGGACCGCCTTCGCGACCGCGGCGCTCCCAACTACTTCGGCCCCCAGCGATTCGGGGCGCGGGGCGACGCCCAGTGGGTCGGCCGCGCGTTCCTCGTCCACGACGACCGCGCCGCCATCCACCGGATCCTCGGACATCCCGCGCCGTCGGAGCACAACCCCGACGTCGTGAGGGCCAGGTACCTCTTCATGCAGTACCGGTGGGCCGACGCGGCCCGCGCCTTTCCACCCTACTACCGCGTGGAGCACCGGCTGCTGCGTTACCTGCGGCGGTGTGGAGAGAACTACGCCGGAGCGCGGAAGCAGGTCCCCGCCGCCGACCTGAAGCTCTACTTCACGGCCTACCAGTCGCATCTCTTCAACGCCTGCCTCCACGCCCGGATGGAGGCCTGCGGGGGCGATCTCGAGCGGTTCACCGCCGGCGACATCGCATTCCTCCACCGCGGCGGCGCCCTCTTCCGCGTCGAGGACCCCGCCGCGCTGGCCGAGCGCGCCCGGGCTCTCGAGATCAGCCCCTCCGGCCCGATGTTCGGCAAGCAGATGCTCGTCCCCGCCCCGGGGCTCCAGGCCGACATCGAGAGCCGCCGGCTGGAGATCGACGGGCTGCGGCTCGCCGACTTTCACCAGCTCGAGCCCCATCACCACCTCGGCGGAGGGAGGCGGCCGCTGCGGGTCCCCGTCGAGGACCTCGAGTGGCGGATCGAGAACGGCCATCTCTGGCTCAGGTTCTTCCTGCCCCGGGGCTCCTTCGCGACGAGCCTTCTGCGGGAGCTGACGAAGAACGAGTTGCCGCTGCCGGGTCTGCTCGAGCAGGGGCTCGAGCAGGCTACGTCGCCTCGTCTCCCCTCAGCCGCCTGCGGATCCTCTCCCTCAGAGGAGGGCACCGCCGGTCCAGCTCATCCCGGAGCTGCCGGTGACGGGCCTCCAGCTCCTGGCGGTCCGCCGGGGCGAGAGCCGGCAGGTTGACGAGCACGTTCAGCTCGGCCGTCAGGAACGCCGCGCAAGCCAGCTCCAGCGCTCCACCGAGATCGCTCTCGGCGCGCAGTCGGACCCGCGGGGCGAGGGCGAGCACCTCCTCGACGATGTCCACCTGGCGGAGAGCCGCCTGGAGGGTCTCGAGGGGGACCTCCGTCGCCCGCCTCGCGGCCTGGGCGCGCGCGGCGTCCCGGCGCGCCCTCTCCTGCGGAGCGGAGCGGGGGAGCCGGAGGGCGGCGAGGTAGCCGCTGAAAGCCTCCTCGTCCGCGCGCTCCAGACGTCGGAAGTCGGCGGACAGCGCCTGGGCCTTCCGGGCAGCGGCCTCGAGCTCGGCGTCGGCATCGCTCGGCTCGCGCCGCCGCTGGAGGCTGATCGCGCAGACCATGCGGCAGAGACACGCGGCGTAGAGGCCTGCGCGGGCGGCGGCCGCGCCCCCTCCGGGGGTGGGAGCCGCGGATGCGAGCCGCTCGGCGAAGTCGCCGCCGGGATGGGAGGATGCCGGTTCCGGTTCCGTCATGCGGGGCTGCGGGCGCTGGGTGCGGAGATCGCGCCGGGGGAGGTCAGAGCGAAGGCTCGCCGCGGGTGCGCCGGCGACGAGCGAGAGCGGTTATACCGCGGCGGGGCGCTCGGCGGAAGGATGCCTACTCGATGAAGCCCTCCAGGACCCGCGAGCGCGTCGGGTGCTGGAGCTTCTTCAGGGCCCGGATCTCGATCTGGCGGATGCGCTCGCGCGTCACCTTGAACTTCTTGCCGAGCTCCTCGAGCGTGTAGGTCGAGTCGCGTCCGATGCCGAAGCGGAACTTGACCACCTCGCGCTCCCGGAGGCTGAGGCTCTGGAGGACATCCTCGATGCGGCTCCGGAGCATGTCCTGGGTGACGACCCGCGTCGGAGACTCGCACTTCTCGTCCTGGATCAGATCTCCGAAGGTGCAGTCTTCATCGTCTCCCAGGGGGCTGCTCAGGGAGACGGGCGGCCGCGAGAGCTTGAGCGCCTTGCGGACCTCCTCCCGCGGGAGGTCCATGTCCTCGGCGATCTCGAGGAGATTGGGAGCGTGGCCGCTCCGGTAGCCCATCTCGCGGCTGATGTTCATCAGCTTGGTCATCGTCTCCGACATGTAGACGGGCAGCCGGATCATGCGGGACTTCTCGGCGATCGCCCGCGAGATCGCCTGGCGGATCCACCAGGTCGCGTAGGTCGAGAACTTGTAGCCCTTCCGGTACTCGAACTTCTCGGTGGCTCTCATGAGGCCCGTGTTGCCCTCCTGGATCAGGTCCAGGAACGAGAGCCCTCGCTTGCGGTAGCGCTTGGCCACGCTGACGACCAGCCGCAGATTGCCCGAGGCGAGCTGGCTCTTGGCCCTCTCGTAGAGCAGGAACTCGCCCTGGATCCTGCGCGCCTTCTCCAGGAAGGAGTCGTAGTCCTCGAAGACCGCGCGGTTGGCGGACTTGAGCGCCGGGACGAGCGTGATCGCGGAGGGGCGGGCAGCGGGGAACTGGCTCTCGAGCGCGCTGGCGATGCGGACGAGCGCCGTCTTCCACCGGGTGAGGAAGCTCATCTTGATGTGGAACTTCTCGATGATGGCGACGCTCTTGCGGATGCGGCCCTCGAGCCGCTTCTGCGCTTTCAACCGCTCCACGCGCGTCAAGGGCTTGTGCGCTGCGGCTCGAGCGGCTCGGCCGCCGGAGCTGCCGGGTGAGCGGTGGCGCGCGCTGAAGCGCAGCGTCGACCCCGGAGGAAGACCGCGCAGCCGCTCGAAGTCCTCGATGTTGGCCTTGAGGTTCCGCTTGAGCGTGGCGAGGGACTTCTCGAGATCGCGGAAGAACTCGCACCGCTCTCCCTTGCGCGAGAGGTTGACATCGAGGGCCTTCTCGATGAGCAGGTCCTTGCCCCGCAGGAGATCGAGCAGCTCGACGGCCTGCTCCTGGCCGAGGCGGGTCGAATAGACCAGCGAGCGCAGGCGGTTCCTCGACGACTCGATGTCCTTGGCCAGAGAGATCTCCTGCTCGCGCGTGAGGAGGGGGATCTCCGCCATCTGGCTGAAGTACATGCGGATGGGATCATCCAGCTTGCGGATGGCGGCCTCCTCGTCATCCTCGAAGTCCGGATACTCCTCTCCCTCCTCGCCCGCAGCGAGCTCGTTCTCGGAGGGCTCTGCGTCATCCTCGACACAGGCTTCGGCATCGGCTCCATCCTCGGAGACATCGATGCCTTGGCGGTTCAGCAGGCTGAGGATCTTGTCGAAGTAGCCCGGATGCGTGCTGGCGGCGGGAGCTGCCTCGAAGATGTCCTCGTAGCGGATCGACCGTTGCTTCTGCGACTTGAGGAGGTTTGCGACGACGGTTTCGGCGGGCTCCAAGGGCTCTACCTCAGGGGGGGCGGGATTGCGGGGGTGACGAGGGATGGGGGGTTGCGGAGGCACGGGTTCCTCCTTGGGTTCACCGAGGGGGTGAGACGCCTTGTGAACACAATTCCCCGTTTGCGAGATGGATCGGGGGACGATAAGAGCAAAGGTCAGGCCAATTCCCGCAGCGGCGTGGGGTTTTCTCAAGCTGAATGCTCGAAAGATCTTGAGGTTGCTGCACCCCCGGTTGGAGATGGCGCCGGGACGGCCGGGTGTCACATTTTCGCCACAGCGGGAAGAGCCGGTTGTAAGAGGGGGTTGGCCTGCGGCGGAATCCCGCCTGGCGATTGACCTTCCGCGCATGGGACGCCGCGGGGGCGCGCGGCCGGCCCGGCGGCCTCGGGAGGTCCCCGCCGGGGCGTGCGCCGGGCCCTCCGGGATCCTCGCTTGCGAGCGGGGCCCTTGCGGCCGAAAGGTTTGCGAGGGCCGGAGGGAGGAGGGGGCCGCGGGCGCGAGCGCCGGAGGAGGCGTTCAACCCGCGGAGCCGCCCCGGCGACGGGCAGAGGTCGATGGAGCAGGACGCGCCGTCCAGGACCGAGACACTTTTTGCAGCCGCGAGAGAGCGGCGGCGGGCCGCCGGAGGGCCGGCTGGGGAGCCGGGAGCGGATCCGGTGCGGCGGGCGGAGCGCGAGCGCACCGACTCGACGCAGGCTCTGGGGAGCGTTGACGCCATGGCGGGATCCACCCGGATGTCTGAACGATCGCACTGGCCCGGGAGACGCGGCGGCGGACGCCCGGGAAGACGAGACCTCGGAGGAGGGTGTGGCGCCGGAAACGGGCCGGCCCGACGCGGGGGCGCCGAGTGGCGCATTCCCCTGATGGCCCGATTCGGAGGCGCGAACCGTTCAGGACGATACTTGCTTCACCAGGAACGCTAGGGGCCCCATGTCACCGTTGTGTCATCCCGAGCGAGAGATTCCGGGC
>JAFGKN010000409.1 GCA_016928605.1 Planctomycetota bacterium
AGTCCCGAGGAAGATGCTCGAGGAGTGAGGCCTGCCGAAGATCCGCGGGCGGATGGCGTCCCGGCCGCCGCGTGCGCGAGCGCTGGCTCCATCCTCTCCCTCAGCACAGCCGGTGCAAGCAGCCCGGCCTCACGCAGCCCGGCCGGCGCATCGCGGGAGGCTCAGCTCTTCCTCCGCATCAGCGCCGACCACGCATCCGCGCCCCGGCCGCTGGCGCCGGGGCGGTCGAAGCGGATCGCCTTGAGCCACTCGATGTCGTAGAGCTCCGAGAAGTCGCCTCGGATCTCCTCCTCCTTCACCCGCGGCGGCCCTCCCCCGCCGGCTCGCTGGTCGCTCCCGGCGAGGAGGAGGATGAGCGTCCCCGGCTTCGACAGACGGCGGGCGGCCTCCACGTAGCCGGCCGCGTTGTACTGCCGCACGTGGTGGTAGCAGCCGCGGTCGAAGATCAGGTCGAACGGCTCCATGGCCGGAAGCGACAGGACGTCGGCGACCATCCAGCGCACCTTGACGCCGGCCTTCTCCGCCTCCTCTCGCGCGATGGCGAGCGCCGTGGGCGCGACGTCGACGGCGGTGACGTCGAATCCCTCTCCGGCGAGGTAGATCGCGTTGGTGCCGGTGCCGCAACCGAACTCGATGGCGCGGCCCGGACGGAGCTTGCCCTCCTTCACGGCCTCGACCAGATGGCTGCTGGGCCGCCCCACATCCCAGCCGGGCGTGCGGTCGCGGCGGTAGGGCAAGTCCCACCGCTCGACGAGGCGCACTCCCTCCGGACCGTGAGGGAGGATGCCGGATGGCAGAGGACGGCGCGGCAGGATGGCCCTGTCGCCCGGTCCGTCGATCTCGATCTCGCCGGCGTCCGAGGCATCCGGAGGAAAAGTCAGCCGGAAAACCCGCCCGCTCGCCGTTACCGCTAGCTCGAGTTGACCATCTTCTCCCTTCGAGAGCTTCGCGCCGGCCGTGGAATCGTCGCCGGACGCGCTGCGGAGATGGAAGACGTGGAGGAAGCGAACTGCGCCCGCGACCGGCGGAGCGCGAACGACGACCTCATGCACGGGATCCCGGTCGTCTCTAGCGGCCGATGACTTCTCCAGCGATGCTTCCTCCGGCAGCAGAGTCTCTCCGAGGATCTCTACAGTCCCCTCGGCCACCTGAAACCGCCGTCCATCGATCCGAGGTTCACCAGAGCTCTGCAACCGCCACGGGATCGAACTGCCAGAGGCCCGCGCGCGCATCACATCCTCGATGACGAGAGTCGACGGCTTGAGGATGAAGATGCGCCGCAGACGCCGGGGAGCGGCCGACGCCCGTTCGCCGCCCTCGAGTCCGCGCCGGCGGCCTCTTCCGCTCGCGAGCGCGTAGACAAAAGAACGATGCTCCTCGAAGGCGAGGATCTCGGCCTCTCCGTTCTCGGCGGCCGGCGCGCCGCGGCTGCGGACGAGATCGAGCGACTCGTCCCTCGCCTCCACCGCGCCGAGGCGCTGCTGGAGCTCGACGAGATCCGCCGCCCGCAGCGACGGCCCGCGGTCCCGCCGGGCCTCGCCCGTCCGCGCGCTCGATGGCGCCGCGGTCCCCCCGACGAGAAATAACGCCAGCGCCGCCTGGAGGCAGAGCCCGGCCGCGCCGCCGGCGCTGCACCGCCTCTCCCCCGACATCGACTCTCGCATCCCTCGTCCATTCTCGCCGCTCATCTATGTCCTCCTTCTGCTATTGTCATCCCCGAAACCCGCGCCGCCGCTCGACGCGCGCGCTGCGCGTGATCGAGCATCCCCGAAGCTATTGCGGCGCCAGCCGCGAGTCAATCTCGCCGGCCTGTCGTGGTCTCTCGCGGCGCCGCCTTCGAGGCGCGCCGAGGATCGACCGGCGGTCCGCCGATCCGCCGGCCTTCTGCAGCTCCTCGCTAGGGCGGTATCCCGCCGGGCCGGAAATGGATGGCGGCTGTTGGCTTCCCGCCATCGCGTGAGACAATGAGGCCCTGGGCTGCAGAAAAGACCGCGCGCAAGCGCTTCGAGCTTCGCTGGAGGTGCCGCATGAAAGCTCCGATCGAATTCCGTCAACGCGCGCGCTCCGTCCTGCTCGCGCTTCTCGCCGCCACCTGTTGCGCCGCCGCGGTCCTCGCCGCCGACGCGATGACGGCGCAGGAAGACGAGGGCAGGTTCGCTCCGCCCCCCGATGAGCGGCAGCTCCCGCGCGCCATGCACTCGGCCATGGACCGGCTCCCGTCGATCTCCGTCGGCCAGGAGACCGGCGATCTCGTGGGCGCCGATCACCGCGTGCTCCAGGCCGCCGTCGACTACGTCGCCGGCCTCGGCGGCGGCACCGTCGAGATCGGCGCAGGAACGTATGACATGCGCGACTCCCTGCACCTGCGGTCCGGCGTGACCGTCCGCGGCGTAAGGGAAAAGACGATCCTCCGCAAGGCGAAGGCGTTCGAGTCGGCCTTGGCCCTCGACGGCGACTTCGGAGAGGAGCAGGTCACGCTGGTCGATCCGAGCGGATTCGC
>JAFGKN010000410.1 GCA_016928605.1 Planctomycetota bacterium
CCTCCAGGAGCAGGCCTTCGTGGTCTCCGATCCCGCCGAGCCGCCGGCGGTGCTGACGCGCGTCGAGCCGAACGAGATCCCCCGCAGCGGAGGCACGGAGGTGGGCATCGTCGGCGAGCGGTTCCAGCCGAACACGATAGTAGTGATCGGCGCCCGGTCGCTCATCAGCCCGCAGTTCGTATCGGAGACGCTCATCACCGGCATTGCGCCGGCCCCGGATGCCGGCGAGCCGCTCGGACCCCGTGACGTCTACGCCAGCGACGAGCGTGGAACCGCGACGCTGGTCGGCGGAGTGACCTACGTGGAGGATCCAATCCCGGTCCTCGTGGCGCGCGGCCCTGAGCAGGGCGAAGGCGTGATCGCCGAGGGCTTGATCCGCTACCGCTGGTACAACCCGATTCCCTACCGGGAGATCATCATCCTCGACGAAAACGACCAGCCCGTCACCGTGGTCGACCGGGACGGCAACGAGATCTCCACTCCGCTGCCGGGAACCACCCAGGAGGTCTATCTCCACCAGGAGAGCCGCCGGGAAGCGCACCACAAGGTCCAGGGAGTGACGCCCGAGGGCGAGCTCTCGCGCAAGACGGACATCTTCGCGACCCAGAACGATTGCGACGACGGCGTGCGCATCACGCCGCGCGCCATCATCGGCGAGACCGAGTTCGCGCTCTACGGAGGACACCCGCCCGCCGAGAACCTCAATCCCTGCGGCGGCGACGTCGACTGCTGGCTGCTGGGCCAGTGCGCGACGGATACGAATGATCTCTACTCGCAGTACGAGTACGGATTGAATGTCAACGGCGCCGGCACGGAACGGCTCGCCGAGACCGGGCTCATCCGGACGGCGGCTCAGCTCGCGGCGATCCCCGATCGCGACAAGGTCGTCACCGGATTCACGCTCACGAAGGATGCCCTCAAGCTCGAGATCGGCGCCTACTACCAGAAGACCGCGCCCCACCCAGGTGGCTCGCTGCGGGGCCGGCTCACGCTGGTGCGTCCTTTCGAGGCCGGCGTGCCGCTCTTCGACACCGAGTTCGAGTTCCCCGGTATACTCTCCGGCAAGCCGAAGGCCTGGAACAGCGCCATTGTCTCGCGGGTGTGCGAGGGCGCCGACTACCGCCCGCCGGAGTGCCCGGACAAGCCGCCAGCCGATGTCCTCCCGATGCCGGCCGGAGACTACCTGCTGGAGATCTACGCGGTCGGCGGCGACAGGGAGCCCTACTATCTTTTTGGCAGCGACCAGCACGATGAGCCGAAGCTCATCCCCGGAGTCCCCTGTCCCCCTTACCCGGCGGTCGAGGTCACCGACGTCACCGGCAGCGACAGTCTGCCGGAGATGGACGGCATCGACGCGGTGGCCTTCTCCATGCCGATCCCGGGCTCCGAGATCATCTACGCCTGGCTGCAGTTCCGCGGGGAGTGGAAGGATGCCTGCGGCGTGCCCCACCCGATCCCCTCGGCCGATCCGGAGGACCAGAACCCCTCCTTCCAGTACGAGTGGGTGATCCAGGAGAAACCACCCTTTCCCCCCATCTTCACGCGGATGGCCAGAGCCGAGGTGATCCTGACGCAGTGGAAGTGCTACTACGTGACGGTGACGGTGAGAGATCTCAGGTGCGGGGCGAGCCGCACGTACGGTACCCAGGTCTCGGTCTATCCTCAGGAGATCGAGTGCCCGGTCGAACGCTACCACGATTTCCTCTTCCCCACTCCCGATCCCGGCGGCATCTACGGCGTCGCCGGGCTCGATCCTCCTCCGGGGGGAGCGGCACGCGGCGAGTTCCAGAGCACGCGGCCGGTCGAGTTCCGGGTGATGGTCGTGCCGCGATGCGACGGTGGTCGGTTCACGCCGGCCACCGCGGAGGATGTGAGGTTCGAGCTGGTCAACGCAGGACAAGTCGTGGCGGCCTCGAACCCGAGCGATCCAGAAGGCGAGGGGGAGCTGATCAAAGTGATCGACGAGTGCGGCGACGTCGAAGCAGGCAAGCCGAAGTACTTCCGCGTGCTCGTCGAGGACCTGGGGAGGCTTCCGGATCAATTCCTGGAGAAGAGCTTCCAGGACGTTCAGTTCCGGGCGATCAGCGTCCAGTACCGCGACCTGAGCGGAACCTCACATCCCGTCCCCGAAGCACAGATTCCGGTCCCCATCGGCAGGCCCCTGCACCTCACGAACAGCCCCCCCTGCCTGGATCACGGCTACTGGAGCGGCTACTTCGACGAGAAGGACGAGTCCTACCACTTCACGGTAAAGGTTTCCCCCGAGGCGCAGTTCCAGTTCGCTGACGACGAGATGCGTTACAGCCGCGAGCTTCCACTTCCCATCGACGTCCCGGGCGGCGTCTCGATCCCCAGCCTCGAGAGCCGCCTCAACGTGGGATTGGTCACCCGATTCCTGATGAAGGACGGGGTGTGGCTGCCCGAGCCCGCCACCAGCATGGTAGCGGGCCTGGTGCTCTCGAACGAGCTCAACGGCGCGCCGCTCGACGTCGCGCCGCTTTCGGCCAAGGGCGAGGGCCTCGGCGCCGACGGCGGAGGCGGCCAGTTCGGAGAGCCCTATCGCTGGTGCCACCACGAGCAGATCCTGCGCGGCGGCTTCCGGCAGACCCTCGTGGAGACGCTGCTCTATGCGGGCGCCATCGGCCCGGTTCCCGTCGAGATGTGGGGTACCATCGAGCTGGGCATGGACTACGGAGTCGATGCTTACATCGACGCCGAGATCTCTCCCTTCGCACCGCTGACGACGGGTCCGTTCATCGAGAACCACCTGTACCTGCTGTCGCACGTCAAAGTCTACCTGCCGTGCGGAGTGCGAGCCGACGTGCTCTTCGGCGTCTTCTCGGTGGCGGTGCGCATGGTCCCGGAGGCCGATTTCCGGCTGGACACCCACGTGGGAGTCAGCGATGGGACGACGGTCCACGAGCGCTGCGTCTCGGGAACGCTCGGTCTCAGCCTCGAAGCCGAGGCCTGCGTCGACCTGCTCTTCTGGGATGAGTGCTGGGGCAAGACCGTCACGCTGCTCAGGGATGAGCCGCTCTTTGCGAGCGGCCTCCTGAACGTCGAAATCGATCCCACCACCTGCGATGACAAGGCCGCCGGGGGAAGGCTCGGCGGACGTCGGAAGGACGGAGGCGGCGACCTCGGCCTCAAGGAGCAGCCATCGATCACTATCTACATCGAGGAGAGCGCGCCGGCGACGGCGATTTCCCCGAGCGGAGAGACGACGCTCGACGCCTATGTCGACGCGGATGGGCAGGGCGTCGTCGTGATCGACGGCGATCTCGTGATCCCGGTGGTGACGAATCCGGCGATTCCCGTCTTCCACAAGGTACGTGATCCCGCCGCAGCCTTTTTGAGCGACGACGTCGCCCTCGTGGCCTTCACGCGGACCGTTCCGGACAGCCCTCCCTCGCCCGCGGATCCCCAGAACCCGACGCTGCTGGAGCGGAACCAGCTCGCGGCCATGCAGGACATCTATGTCTACCGGTACCGCAACGTCGACGTGCTCGGCTGGTCAGAGGACGAGGCGAGCGGATCTCCCTTCGCCATGAGCGATGCACCGGGCGCTCCGCTGGCGGACAAGCGCGCCGACGGACGGCCGGCGCTCGTCGCCGCCCACGCAGCACCGGATCCGTGGGCGATGCTGGCCTGGGTGCGCTACACGACGTTCGCCTTCTTCGCCGATGACGGCTGGGGAACGATGCTGCAGCCAGCATTCAACCCGATCCTCGGGATCGACGAGCTCAGACCGACGCTGGTGCACAGGATCCGGCCGCGCCTCGAGGCGACGGCGATCTACACCCGCCGGCTGGACGAGGACGGCACTGCGATCGACGAGCCGCGGATCATCTCCCCGCCGGGCATCAACATCGAGCCGGCGCTCGCCATGCTGCCGGGAGGAGACGTCGCCTACTGCGTCTGGGTGCACGACTCGACCCCCGGCCACAAGAACCTGATCGACTCCAACGTCGGCCGGCGGCTCCTCTTCTCCGTCTACTCCCTTGCCAGCGATCAGTGGAGTCCTGCCGCCGACGTGGTGCTGAATCCCGATGCCTACCCCGGCATCCTCGAGCCGAGCATCGCCATCCGAAGGGATGCAGGAGGCAACATCGACGGCATCCTCGCCTTCACGGCGATGGCAGAGGACGTCCCCGAGAACCACACGGGCCTCTACGGATCGGGGCGCTTCATCTTCGTCTCCTACCTCGAGGATGGCATCTTCGGCGAGCCGGTTCTCCTCCACGAGCGCTGCGCTCAACGCACGGAGGGTTTCTGGGTCACGGTGCGGGGCCTCGAGGAGCCCGGCGATCTGGTGGAAGTCGATGGCTCGCACTTCCGGAAGCCCGGGTGGGTCGTCACGTGGGAACGCTGTGGTCCCATCGGCTCGCCGCTGGCATCGGGGGGTCTGATGACCTCCGTGCTTCCGACGGAGAGCCGGCAGTGGACGGACGCGAGGAGCTTGACCACCCTCGGCCAGATCACCTCGAACACCGCGATGGCCGCGGGTATCAACGGCATCCGAACGATCCACCTGGATGGAGGCGATGGCCGCATGGAGCCTGCCGCCAAGCGGCTGAAGGACAAGGACGCGCCGACCTTCCGGGCGATGAACACGATCCTCCAGCCCGACCTCGCGATCCTGAGCTGCGCACTCGGCGATCCGTTCGCCGCGCCCGGCCACATCACCACGGTCACGATCGAGATCGAGAACCGCGGACTGAGCGGATCGGCTCTCGACGAGTCCGGCGCGAGCGTGGTGCAGCTCAAGGCCACGCTGCTCGACCCGGACGGCAGACCGAGGGACGAGGTCTACCTCGATGTCCCCGAGATCGCTCCCGGCGCGTCGGCGAAGGTCGTGGTCGAGGACATGGAGATGATGCTCGATCCGGTGCGCGTGCTCGTCGAGCTCGATCCGAATCCCGGTGACAGCAATCCATCGAACGACACATGCGAGCTTCACATGGGCGTCCGCTCGCCGGAAAACCTCCGGTGCGAGCCGGTCCTCCTTTCGGATGCAGATCAGAGACTCGTCGCAGAGCTCCTCTGGACGAATCCCCTGGAGTACGAGCAGATCGACATCTACCGCGACGGCCGGATCATCGTCATCCTGCCGGGCACATCCACGATGTTCGTCGATCTCTACGTCGAGCCCGGCGAGCACACGTACGAGGTGCGCGGCCGCATCCGCACCGGCGCGTCGCTCCGCATCGCCGAGGTCTGTACGGTCGAGCCTCCAGTGGCCGAAGAGCCGCTCTTCCGCCGCGGCGACGCGGATGGAAACTCGAGGGTCGAGATCACCGACGCAGTCCGCATCCTCAGCTATCTCTACCTCGGCGGCCCTGGGCCGGAGTGTCCCGACGCCGCGGACGCCGACGACAACGGCAGGATCGAGATCACCGACCCGATCCGCATCCTCGGCTACCTCTACCTTGGCAGCGCAGCGCCGCCGGCGCCCGGACCCAACATCTGCGGCGAGGACCCGACGAAGGAGGACACGCTCCCCGAGTGCGTCTATCCCTGCCCGTGATGGAGTGAGCCAAGGATCTCGCCCCGCAGAGGGATCGAGGATTGGAGCCGATCCGCCTCACTTCTGCTTCTGCTTGTCGTCTTCCTTCTCGCGGGGAACCGGAGCGAACTTCGTGAAGAAGTGCTCCATGTGCCGCGTGAACTCGTAGGGCTCCGACGCGAAGGGAAACTCGGAGGAGCTCGCCATCCTCGCCACCCAGCTGCGCGTGAACGCCATCTCGACCCGCTTCATGTCGGCCAGGGGAGTCCAGGGATTCTTCTCGCCCATGAAGATGAGCGTGGGCAGCGATGTCTTGCCACCGCTGAAAATGCTCTTCACGGCCCAGCTGCTGTCGTTCATCACCTGGGTGCCTCCGGGCCGGCGGTAAAGGTACTCGAAGTTCCCGATCATGGGGAGAGTGGGATCCGCGAAGCGAAGATTCATGAGCGCCCGGCCCATCCCTCCCGACTCGGCGGCGTCGGCCGCCTCGTAGGTGGGCTTGCCGGTCTTCGGGTCGATCAAGATGTTGTCCGCCCCCTTCACCAGCTCCGGGTTCTTCCTCGCCTGGCCCTGGCGCTTCACGTTCGCGATCGCATCGCGGTACGCGCTGCCCGCCGACATGGGGCTGATCAGGACGAGATGGCTGATCTTCTCCGGAGCCTCGACGGCCAGCATCATCGCCATGGTGCACGCGGCCGGACCGTGGCCCAGAACGGCCATCTTGTCGATCTCCGTGTCTTCCATGTATCCCTTGAGGATCTCCGCCAGACGCTTCGTCGGATACAGAGGAATGTTGTCCGCGGCGCCGCGCGCGAGCCCCTTGAAATCATCGAACATGGGCATGAGCAGGTAGTAGACCTTGCAGAACTCCTCGACGCCGTGGAACCAGGGGCGGAAGTACTCCGGCTCGTAGCCCTGCCACGAGAGGACGAGGAGGGGATAGCCGTTCGGATCACCGGCGATCTTCATGTTGACCGTCACCTCGACTCCGCCTCGCCTGACGACGACGGTCCGACCGCGCCCCTCGTCCTCTCCCGCCTCCTGCTCGACCCGGCTCTTCAGCGAGAACTGGTCCTTGGCCACGGTCCACCACTGCAGCCAGTCCTCCACGACGTCCCGGTAGTACTGCCCCGTCAGCTGCTCGAGCACGTACCGGTTGTGGATCCACTCCTCGAAGTTCGCGATCTTGTTCTTCTTGTTCTTCTTCTCGAGGTCCCGCATCCGCACCATGTTGTCGAGAAGGAGCTGGATCGTCTCGTCCCTGGGATAGAAGAGGAATCCCTGCAGCGCGGCCATGCGCACGCGAGGGTCGCTGTCCTCGAACGCGAGCTTGATCCACTCGTACCACTTGCCCTCCGGATCGTACTTCTGGAGGCGCGGAAGCATCAGCTTGAAGTACTCGATGCCCCGCGTCTGCCGGAGGAGGGCCCTCGCCCTCTCGCGCATCCGGTCGTCGTTCCCCCCCTCGGCGTCGACGAAGCTCTTGCGGATCTTCCAGATCACCGAGTAGACGATCGCCTCCTTGGCCAGCGGGTACTTCTTGCCCTTGAGCACCGAGAGGATCTCCGCCTCCGCCTCCTCGCCCTCGGCGGCGAGCAGGGCCTCGTAGGCTCCCTCGCGGACGTACCAGTCGATCCGCAGGGGATCGCTCTTGCTCTCGAGGACCTGCCACAGCGCCCTGAGCCCCTTCACCGTCGTCGTATCGATCTGCTTCACCGCGTCGTGGCGCTGCTGGCTGTAGTCGGACTTCAGTCCGATCCTGAGGATCGGGAGCCACTCGTCGGCTGCGCGCGCAGGGCCGCCGGGGATCCACGAAAGGACGAGAATCGCGAGAGAAAGACTCAGCTTCTTCATGTCGACCGGACCTTCCGGGGTGTTTCGGGTTGGTGA
>JAFGKN010000050.1 GCA_016928605.1 Planctomycetota bacterium
GACCGCGATGAAGCGGCGGCTGCGGGGAGGGATGTCTGTCAAGAACCACGGAGGTGTGACATGAAGAACGGATTGTGGATGCTGGTGGCAGTGATCGTCGGTCTGGCTCCGGCTCTCTGGGCCGAAGAGCGGCCGGCGGAGACGGGCGAGGCGAGACCGGCGAGTCGACCGGACGCGTCGGCGGCGCGCGTGAAGGTCGTGGTCGGTGAGAACGGCAAGGTAGAGATCCTGGAGCCGCGAGCCGGCGCGACCGCTGTGCTCGTCGAGGGGAGCGCCGGCCAGAGCGATGCGAAGAGCGGCGGCCCGTGGCTCGGTGTCAGCATCCGGTCGGTCAGCGCTCCTCTGGCCGCGCAGCTCGGCCTCGAGCCGGGCGCCGGGGTGCTCGTCGCCAACGTCGCGGAGGGGAGTCCGGCCGACCGCGTGGGCATCCGCCAGCACGACGTGATCGTGGCCCTGGACGGCAAGGAGATCGGGGGCGGGCCGGGCGAGTTCGCGCGGTGGATCTCCGAGATGGGGACGGGCCGCAAGATCCAGCTCTCCGCCGTCCAGCGCGGAGAGAAGAAGGACCTGGAGGTGACCCTCGAGGATCCTCCTCCGGCGGACAGCGTGAAGTACAAGTATCCGCCCGACTCCGAAGAGGTGGACGATGACCGGTTCAACATCCGGAGCCACGTCTTCCGGCGGGGACCGGAGGGCGTCTTCGAGCCGATCCTCCCCGGCGGGGAACCGCTGGACCACTACGGCATCGGGATCAGCGAAGGGGGAAACGTCGAGCTCCACGTCCATGTCTCGTCGGAGGACGGCCGGAAGAGCACGCGCGTGAAGAAGGTCACCGACGGGCGGTCCATCGAGGTGGAATCGGCCGCGGACGGCAAGATCAAGGTGACGCGCACGACCAAGGACGAGGACGGGCGCGATGTCGTGAGCTCGAAGGAGTACGCGAACGCAGAGGAGCTCAAGGAGGGAGACGCGGAGGCCTACGAGCTCCTCGCGGGGACGCAGAAGAAGGGCGCGATGCGGGTGCTCCGGCTCCCCGAGGTCCTGGGGGGCAAGGGGCACGTCCAGAAGTTCGAGCTCGAGATCCCGGACCTCGAGTTCCACGTCCCCAAGAAGTGGATGTCGAAGGACATCGACGAGATCCTGAAGGACCTCCAGATCGAGCCGAACCTCAAGAAGATGCTCGAGTCGCAGAAGCTCGAGGTCGAGAAGATCAAGGAGGCGGCCGAGGTGGCGCGCCGGAAGATCCTCGAGAGGTGGGAGCCCGCCTGGTCCGGAGAGGAAGCCGAGACGCAGAAGGTCGAGAGGGACTTCCAGGTGCAGAGCGACGGGAGCATCAAGGTGACCGTCCGCAAGGAAGGCTCGAGCGTCGAGTACGTCGCGAAGAGCGAGGAGGACCTCAAGAAGGACCATCCCAAGCTCCACGAGCACTACAAGAAGCTGCTCGAGGAGGAGTGAGCGCCGGCGGGCGCTGAAGCGGCGCGCCGAGCGGAGGCCCGTGCCGCGGCGCCGCTCGCGCGCCGTGCGGCGCTTTCAGGCGAGCGGAAGGCCGGCGGCGGATCCGCGCCGGGCGCGGCCGGAGTGCAGCGCTTCCAGGGCACGGAGCGGCGCCGCCGCCGTTTTTCCTGGAAACGATGGCGCCTCGGGGCAAGATGGCGCCATGAGCATCCGGGAGATCCGCTACGACCTGCTCGTGCCGCCGCGCGTCGCCTTCGGGTGGGGGCGGAGGTCCGAGGCGGGGGAGATCGCCCGCGGCCTCGGCAGGCGCGCGTGGATCCTCCACGGATCGCGAGCGCTGGAGCGCAGCGGGCTCCTCTCCGAGATCTCCGCCAGCTTGATGGTCGCGGGCGTGCAGGCGATCGCGGCCGGCAGCATCCACCGCGAGCCGGAGGTCGCGGACGTCGACCGAACGGCCGCCGCTCTGCGCACCAAGGGAGCCGGACCGGGGGATCTCATCGTGGCGGTGGGAGGCGGCTCGGCGATCGACCTGGCGAAGGCCGCGGCCGCCCTCGTCGTGGACGATCAGAGCGCGACCGTGAAGGACTACCTCGAGGGCGTGGGCCGCGATCTGAGGATCCGGCGGCCTCCTCTTCCGGTCCTCGCGATGCCCGCGACGAGCGGGACCGGAAGCGAGGCGACCAAGAACGCGGTCATCTCCTCCTTCGATCCTCCCTTCAAGAAGAGCCTCCGCTCCGATCTGATGGTGCCGCGCGCGGTGCTGATCGATCCCGAGCTGACGGTCTCCGTGCCGCCGGACATCACCGCCCACACCGGCATGGACGCGATCACCCAGCTCATCGAGAGCTACATCTCGAGGCGCGCCCGGCCGGTGCCCCGCGCGCTGGCTCTCGAGGGCCTCGAGAAGGCGGCGCCGGCGCTGCCGGCGGCTGTCCGCGACGGGAGCTGCCGCTGGGCGCGCGAGGCGATGGCGCACGCGGCCTTCCTCTCGGGGCTGGCGCTCGCCAACTCCGGTCTCGGGATGGCGCACGGCGTCGCCGCCGCGCTGGGAGTCCACTGCCGGATCCCTCACGGGCTCGCGTGCGCTCTCCTCCTGCCCGCCGCGCTGCGAGCCAACCGGCAGGTCAGCCGCGCCGAGATCGCCCGCGTCGGCCGCGCGCTGACCGGCAAGACCTGGCCGAGCGACGACGCGGCGGCGGATGCCGCCATCGATGCGGTCGACGGCATCTGCGCCGAGATCGGCATCCCGCGGCGGCTCTCGGAGGTGGGCGTGGAGGCGAGCCAGCTCGCGGCGATCATCGAGAGCTCGCGGGGCAACAGCATGAGCGGGAATCCGCGCGAGCTGTCCGACGCCGAGCTCCGCGAGATCCTCGAGGAGATGCTGTAGTCCACGCCGCGGGCCTCGCTCCGGCCGCCGCGGCCGGGTGCTCATCCCTGTGGACATCGCGCGCTGCGTCGCGTATCGTGCTCGTACTCGTCATCGGCCGGCCCCCGCGGCGGTTTTTGACTCCAGGTCCTTCACGACCTGCGCATCAGAGACCGCGCCAGGTTGAACGCCGGTCGGGCTGCGACGAGTCTGCGTACGAGGAAACGTGAGACGGCGCCGCGCGGGACGTGATCCGCGGGCGAGCGTCTGGCCGCTGGAACGAATACTCCGACTCGATCTCGAAGGAGCCTCCGAAGATGACCCATCGAAAGCAAGATCCCTGTTCCCTGCGTTCCTGCTCCTGTTGTCCCTCTCCGCTTCCCGCCGATGGGGGGCTCTCCGGCATCCCGCGGCGCGGCTTTCTCGGCGGTCTGGGAGCGACGGCCCTGGGGGGCCTGGCGCTGGCGGGCAAGTCCTGGGCGGCGCTCTCGGCGGCGGAGGAGCCCGCCGGGCCGAGTCCGGATCGCAAGCCCCTGGTGGTGAAGCCGATCTTCACGTACGGCACGTATGTGCATCGCGATCGGGCGAGCTGGCGGCCGTGGGGAGGCGTCGAGAAGCCCGAGCACGCCGAGGAGGAAAAGGTCCGCATCCGCGGCGAGCTCGACAAGCTCGCGGCCGCCGCCGACTTCCCCGTCAAGATGCTGCCGCTCTCTGCGGTGCGCTCGAAGGCCGAGCTGGATCAGGTGGGGGACCTGAAAGAGGCCGACGCGGTGATCATCTATGCGGCCGCGGCGGGAGGCGACATCTTCGATGCCATCGCCGCGATGGGCAAGAACATCGTCTTCTTCGTGCGCTACAAGTCGGGTCCGCTCTACCTGTGGTACGAGATCATCCACCCGCGGTACCTGCGCGCCCATACGGATCACCTCGCCAAGGAGGGCATGAGCTACCGCGACGTCGTCGTGGACTCTCAGGACGAGATCCTGCTGCGGCTCCGCGCCCTGTGCGGCCTGAAGAACACGTTCGGCGCCAAGATCATCGCGGTCGGCGGCCCCAGCGGCTGGGCGCATCCCGAGGCGCCGGAGCTGGCTCGAGACCGCTGGAAGCTCGACATCCACACGCTCACCTACGACGAGCTGGGCAAGCTGATCCAGGCCGCGCGGCAGGACTCGCGCGCCATGGAGCGGGCCCGGCGCAAGACCGACGAGTACCTCAGCCAGCCGGGGGTGACGCTCGAGTGCAAGAAGGAGTTCGTCGTGGGGGCTTACGTGATGGACGACATCTTCCGCCGCCTCATGGCCCAGATCGGCGCGCGGGGGCTGACGCTCAATCACTGCATGGGCACGATCATGAACGTGTCGGACACGACGGGCTGCATGAACCTGACCTGGCTGAACGACGACGGGTTCGTGGCCTTTTGCGAGTCGGATTTCGTTGTCATCGCCGCGGGCATCCTGCTCAACGGCATCTCGGGCAAGCCGCCGTTCCTGCACAACCCCACCTATCCCCACGACGGCATCATCACACTGGCCCACTGCACGGCTCCGCGGCGGATGAACGGCAAGGATCTCGAGCCCGCCCGCATCCTGACGCACTACGAGAGCGATTTCGGCGCGGCGCCGAAGATCGAGTTCACCAAGGGTCAGAAGGTGACCGTCATCAACTCGGACTTCGGCGAGGAGCGCTGGCTGGGTCTGACGGGGACGATCGTGAACGTCCCGTTCCTGCCGATCTGCCGCTCGCAGCTCGATCTCAAGGTCGACGGCGACTGCGACAAGCTGGCCGACA
>JAFGKN010000411.1 GCA_016928605.1 Planctomycetota bacterium
CAGCGGCCGTCCAGCAGGCACGGCCAGACCCCGACGGGATCCCGATCCGCGCGACAGCCCGCGAAGAAGAGGTCCACCAGGAGCCGCCGTCCGAAGCGATAGCCGCCCGCGAGCGGCTTCGAAAGCGGGACCTGCCGGCTCAGAGCAGCTCGGCCATCGCCTGTCCGATCCGGTCGGGCGTCTCCGCCAGCCGGGCACCGGCCGCCCGGAGGGCCTCCACCTTCTCGGCGGCCGTCCCCTTGCCGCCCGCGATGATCGCGCCGGCGTGGCCCATCCGACGTCCCGGCGGCGCGCCCCTTCCGGCGATGAACGCGGCGACCGGTTTGGACACATTCGCCCGGATGAACTCCGCGGCCTCCTCCTCCTCGGCCCCGCCGATCTCGCCGATCAGGACGACACCCCGCGTCCCGGGATCCTTCTCGAACAGCTCCAGGACATCGATGAAGCTCGTGCCGACGATCGGATCACCGCCGATCCCGACGCAGGTCGACTGCCCCAGCCCCAGCCCGCTGAGCTGGTGTACGGCCTCGTACGTGAGTGTTCCGCTCCGCGAGACGACCCCGACGGGCCCCGGCCGGTGGATGTACCCCGGCATGATGCCGATCTTGCACTCCTGAGGCGTGATCACCCCCGGGCAGTTCGGGCCCACGAGCCGGGTCTGCGGATAGCGCTCCCGCAGAGCCGCCATGAGCCGGGAGGCGTCCATGGCGGGGATTCCCTCCGTGATGCATACGACGAGCGCGATCCCGCTGTCCGCCGCCTCGAGCACGGCATCGGTCGCGGACGGTGGAGGCACGAAGACGACGGAGGCGTTCGCAGCCGTCTTCTCCACGGCCTCCTCCACCGTGTCGAAAACGGGGATGCCCTCGACCTTCGCCCCTCCGCGCCCCGGCGTCACGCCGGCTACCACGCGCGTCCCGTAGTCGAGGGTCTGCCGCGTGTGAAACATGCCTGTCTTGCCGGTGATCCCCTGAACCAGGAGGCGCGTGCTCTTGTCGACCAGTATGCTCATCCGTTTCGCTCCCCGCGCGCGCGGCGGATCGGTTGCCGGCCTTTCGATGCGCGCAGCAGTACCATCGGCCTCACCGGCTCGCCGGATCCCGCATCACGTGGCTATTCCGGGCTCGATCTCGCCAGATCCACCGCTTTCCGAGCGGCGTCCGCCAGGCCCGCAGCGGCTCGCAGGCTCAGACCGCAGCCGCTGAGAATCGCGCGTCCTTCTTCCACGTTGGTGCCCTCCAGGCGGACGACGACGGGCACCCTCAGATCCACCTCGCGCGCCGCCGCGAGGATCCCCTCGGCGATCACATCGCAACGCATGATCCCGCCGAAGATGTTGACCAGGATAGCACGCACACCCGGGTCCTCGATGATGATCTTGAACGCCTCGGTCACCTTCTCTGCAGAGGCTCCTCCGCCGACATCGAGGAAATTGGCGGGCTCGCCGCCGCAGTGCTGGATGATGTCCAGCGTCGCCATGGCCAGTCCCGCGCCGTTGACCATGCATCCGATATCGCCGCTCAGCTTGACGTAGCTCAGATCGAACTTGCTGGCACGGACCTCCAGCGGATCCTCCTCGTCGAGGTCTCGCCATGGGAGGAAGTCGCCGTGGCGGTACAGCGCGTTATCGTCGAACGCAAGCTTCGCATCGAGAGCCATCAGCCGGCCGTCCTTCGTCAGCGCGAGGGGGTTGACCTCCACGAGGCTCGCATCCGTCTCGATGAAGGCCCGGACGAGCTTCACCAGGAGGGAGGAGCACGAGGCGATCAGCGGTCCGCCGAGGCCGAGCCTCCTCGCGAGCCGGCGGGCCTGAAATGGCTCGAGCCCCGTGAACGGATTCGCCGCCTCCTTGAAGATCTTCTCCGGCGCTGAAGCGGCGAGATCCTCGATCTCCACCCCTCCCTCTGCCGAGACCATCAACACCGGCCGCTGCTGCCCCCGGTCGAGCACCACCGAGGCGTAGAGCTCCCTGGCGATCTCGCAGACCTCCGTCACGAGGATCTTCCTCACGCGACGCCCCTCCGGACCGGTCTGGGGCGTCACGAGATTCATGCCGAGCATCCGGGAGGAGATCTCCTCCAGCTCGGACAGGGCTCTCGCGATCCGAACGCCGCCGCCCTTGCCGCGGCCGCCCGCGTGGATCTGGGCCTTCACCACCCACGCCGCCCCGCCCAGCCCCTTCGCGACCGAGACGGCCTCCGCCGCCGTGGCGGCGATGCCGCCACGCGGGACGTCGATCCCGTATCGCTCCAGCAGCTCCTTCGCCTGATACTCGTGGACTCTCAAGAGATCATTCCTTCTCCCGGAGGATCCTCCTCCTCAGTCGAGCGAGGGCCTGCTTGCAGTGCTCGTTCTCGGGATCCAGATCGCTCAGCACGACGCGCAGCTGCTGGATCGCCTCGACGTTCTGCCCCAGGCTCTCGTACGCATGGGCGAGCAGACTTCGCATGTCGACGAGGAGTTTTTTCTTCGCGGTCAGCTCATCGCCGAAGGCCTCCACGAACCGGACTCCCCGGCCCAGCTCACGAACCGCGCTCTCCTTGCTGTCCAGGAGAAGGTGCGCCTTGCCGATCTTGATGAAGAGCCGCGCCATCTCCTCCTCGTAACCGCTGCGAACCTCCCACACCGTCCTGTTGTGGAGGCGTCGATCGAACGGCAGATTCTCCAGATCGACCACGTCCTCCGGACGGAGCGCCACGAGACGCTCCACGGCTGTCTCGAAGAGCTTGAAGGCCTCCTCGTATCCGGCGAGCGCTTCGCGCAGATGAGCCTGTCGCTCGACGGCGCCGGAGTCTCCTTTCCCGGTCCCAAGAAGCCAGTTGCACTCCGCCACGCCGAGCACTCCGTAGACGCTGTCCGCGTTGAACTGGAGGCTCTCCTTGTAGCTGGCCTTCGCCTCCGCGTACTTGCCGAGCATGCGATAGACGTTTCCGAGCTCCAGACAGATCCAGTAGTGGTCGATGGACGTCATGTTCGCGATCGGACGCTCCGCGAGGTCGCGAAGCAGCCGCTCTGCGGAGCTGAGCCTCTCGAGGTCAGTGTAGTAGAGGGCGGCCAGGCTTATCGACGCCTTGACAAACGTGGGATCGGACTGGATCGCTTTCTGGAAGAAGGCCTCCGCCTGGTCGAGCTGCTTGAGCCGCCAGGCCTCATGGCCGAGCCTCCACGCATCTCGGGCGGTGGCTCGCTGGGGCGAGTCCGCGTCTCCACCCTGCAGGACGGCTCGCGCGGATTTCTCGATCTGGTCCTGGTTCTTGGTCCACCACGACTGCCACTCGCGAACCGCGGTCTGGCGCGCCATGGGCGCTCCGTCGGCCCGGAAGCCGAAGTCCTTCCCCGTCAGCTGGAAGAGGGTGTCTCCGGCCAGGCGCCGCAGATCCTCGCTCGAGAGCGACAGGGCCTCGATGATGGTCGGCACGCCGAGCAGGATGTGGTTCTTGCCCAGGGCGATCGCCGAGACCAGCTGCAACTGTCCCTGCGATTCGTTGTAGAGCTTCAGCAGCGCCCAGTTCTTCTGCATCCGCCGGAGCATGTCGATGAGAACCGAGCGGATCTTGTCGTCCTCGTAGGGATACTTGATCAGGTAGAGAGCGAGATCGACGGACTGATCCGGAAGGTTCGGAAGGATCAGCTTGAGCAGCGAGTCCTTCTCGTGGGTTGAGCCATGACCGAGCACCTCGTACACCTGCGGATGAGTTTCTTCGATCTCCGGGGGGATGATCGTCTTGAGCTCGTGGACGTGCACGATGCGGCGCAGGGCATCCAGGCGCGGCGAGGCGGCCGGCTCTCCGGGCTCGCCTGCGGAAACGGCTTCGCCCGCCGCGGCCAGCGCGGCGTAGGCTTCCTTCACCTTGTCGATCGCGAGGATTCCCGCGTGGATGAGGAACTCCTCGTCTTTCTTTCGCGCGGCCGGATCCTCGTCATCCAGCCCTTTCAGGGCCTCTTCGACGCGCCGCTCCAGCTCCTGTGAGTAATGGAGGGTGGTGCTGCCCACCAGCTCGTCCTTCCAGAGTATCCTCCGGATCTGGTCGCGCGGATAGACGACGGTCGTCTTCCTGCCGGCCAGCTCGACCTGGACCTTGGTCCCCCCCTCGATCAGCGTCACCTTGCCGGAGACCGTGTGCCCGCTGCCCAGCTCGACCCGGTCGGTGGCCATCTTCTCGCTGGCGGCGCGGGTCCGGTTGAACTCGATGCGCTCGATGTCGCGCTTCAGGATGGTTCTGGATCCTCCCGTCATCTCCAGGGAGATCCGGTTGCCTCCGGTCTCGACCACGAGCCCATGGGCGGTCGAGCCGTCCTTGAGGCGGACCTTGTCATAGGCCGGCCGCTCCCCGGCGGCGAGCCCCCTGGGGAAGATCACGGCAGCCAGGGCCAGAAACCCGACGAGGGCCAGCAGCCGGACGACGCCGCGCGCCCGAAACCCGGCGGGGTCGGAACACGCGATAGGGCGAGCGGGAGCTATGGAGGGGATGAGATTCATGGCACGTGGGATCACTTCGGTTGCAGGCGGAGATCTGCGCGGTCCTCGGGGACTCACGCTCGGAAAACTGCCGCGGGCGGACTTGTGGAGCCGACCGACGCGCGGCGTTCGAACGCCTCGGCCGGTTCGAGGAGGGGCATGGTCTCAGC
This sequence comes from Planctomycetota bacterium, assembly GCA_016928605.1. Classification (GTDB taxonomy): domain Bacteria; phylum Planctomycetota; class UBA8108; order UBA8108; family UBA8108; genus JAFGKN01. Next base: position 4,630 of record JAFGKN010000411.1, read on the forward strand.
TTTTCTCTCAGCTCGGAGGCCCATTGTACCCGCCAGCCGCTAACAACTCCAAGAAAACATCGCAAGAGACTTTCCAAGAAGAGTTTACGCAGTGCCGCAGAGCCCTCCACACCCGGCCGAAGGGCGCTCCGCCGCCGAGTCCCCTCGCCAGAAAAGGCTACCGATCCCCGAAGGGCTCCGCTATGATACGCCTTCCTCGAGCGCGTGTCCCCGGCGGGGGGCGGGGGACCTGCATCTCCCTCGGTCGTGGGGAGTGTCTCCCCTCCTCCGCGCGGCCGTCTCGGATGAGGACGCCGCAGACGCGAGCGACTTGTCGACGAGGCGGGGAGGCTCCTCCCGCACTGCGGCCGAGGGCAGTCTCTGGGTGCTTCGCTGCGCGATGAGGGCGAGAGACGAGGACGAGAGCGAGATGAAAGACGAGACGATTCAGAGAAGCGCGGTCTCCCCGCGGGTCCGCGACCTCAGAAAAGGCGACAGGATCGAAGACTCCGTCTTCCTGGTCGAGACGTCGAACTTCAAGCAGACGCGGAACCAGAAGTACTTCATCCAGATGAGCCTCAGAGACGCCAGCGGAGCGATCAAGGCGATCCGCTGGGAGGCGACGGCAGACCTCTACCGGTCCTTTGGAGTCGATGACTTCCTGAGGATCCAGGGCCGCGTGGAGGAGTTTCAGGGACAGCTGCAGGTCATCGTCGACGGTCTGGAGAAGGTCCCTTCCGACGAGATCGACGCGAGCCGCTTCCTCCCCGTCTGTCCCCTTCCCATCGATCAGCTAGAAGCGGAGCTCAACCGGACGATCGACGAGATCGCCCAGCCTGGCATCAAGGCCTTGCTGGCCGAGATCGTACGTGATCCAGAGATCCGGGACGGCCTGCTGCGCTGTCCGGCGGGCAAGTCGCTGCACCATGCCTATGTCGGGGGGTTGCTGCACCACATCGTGTCTCTCATGGGAGCGATCCGCGCCATCACCCGACACTACGAGCGGCTCGATCGCGATATCCTCTTCGCGGCCGCCGTCCTCCATGATCTCGGGAAGATCCGGGAGATGTCCTACACGAAGAGCTTCAGCTACACCGACGCGGGACAGCTCGTGGGGCACCTGGGTCTGGGGCTGATCCTGCTTCACGACAAGGCACAGAAGACCGCCGGCCTGCCCGCGGAGACGCTCCTCCACCTCCAGCACATCATCGCGAGCCATCACGGCGTTCCGGAGTACGGGACGCTCAAGCTGCCGATGACCGCCGAAGCCATCGTCTTCCACTACCTCGACAACATGGATGCCAAGCTCGCCGGCCTCGACGCCATGGAGGAAGAGCTCCCGCCGGAAGGAGATGAGGAGCGGCAGAACGCCGCCGGGCGCTGGAGCGACTACAAGCCCCACCTCAGCCGCAAGATCTACTTCCCGCGCAGGCCCGAGGAGTGAG
>JAFGKN010000412.1 GCA_016928605.1 Planctomycetota bacterium
GGATCTACGGAGTCCCTGTCCGCGGGGGCTCGACCGGACAAGCCGAGGGAGGCGGAGGAGCCGGCGCGTGCGGCCTGCCACCGTGTCATCGGTGCACACCGCGCCTCCTGGGAAAGAAGCCGCGTTCACGCGCAGCCTCGCGACCTGCGACGGTCGTGTCTGTCAGCGCGTCGGGCGTTTCTCTGCCCCTCGAGCCGCTCATCCGCGCGGAACAGCCGGGCATGCCGGCGGACCGAGAGTCTGCTCCACGGCAGCGGATGCACGCTCCCGGCCCGCCGGAACCCTGCGGGCGAGCGCAGCGCCGGTCAACGGGTGCCTGCCCTCTTGCCCACGTCCTCAGACGAGGCGGACCTCTTCGGCCCTGGGGCCTTTGGGACCCCGGCCCTCGCGGTACTCCACGGTCTGTCCTTCCCGGAGCTCGTCGAAGCTCACTCCCTCCACCGCCGAGCGGTGGAAGAAGAGCTCGCCGCTCTCGCCCTCGATGAACCCGAAGCCCTTCGCCGAGATCAGTCTCTTGATCGTTCCCTGTGGCATTTCTTTCGTCGCCTTTCCGTAAGTGGACATGCACGGCCGCCTCCAACATCGTCGCCAGGGCGGCCGCCTGGCCCTTATTAACCTCTGTGGCCCTCCTCCCGTCAAGACCGAGGGGGAGGGAAGAAGAAACTCCAAGTCCGCAGGCCTCGCTCCTCGCGACCCGATCAGCCCTTGAGCTGCCGGAAACAGTCCCGGCAGTAGACCGGCCTCTCCCCCGTCGGCCGGAACGGCACGGTCGTCCTCACGCCGCAGGCCGCGCAGACGGCCTCGTGCTCCTCGCGGGGGGCGCGCCTTTCACCATGGCCGCCTCCCCCTCCGTAGCCGGAGCGGCTGCCGCCACCGCCGCCGCCTCCTCCGTAGCCGGAGCGGCCGCCACCACCGCCGCCTCCTCCGTAGCCGCCGCCGCCTCCGTAGCCGGAGCGGCCGCCACCACCGCCGCCGCCTCCTCCGGCCTTGCGCTTTTCTCGGCAGTCCCGGCATCGCTTCGGCTCGTTCGTGAAACCTCGCTCGGCGTAGCGCGCCTGATCCTCGGCCGAGTGCACGAACTCGCCTCCGCAGTCCTCACACACGATCGTCTTGTCTTCATACGACATGGTTCGTTGTCTCCATCGAATCTCCGCCGCTTTCGTACAGCTCGTTCTCATCGCCTTGCACTCGGGCCTCGAGCCTGGCGGCGATCTCCAGCATCTTGTTCACGAGGTGGCGATCCGGATTGGTCGTGTAGACGTTCCCGGCGTACCAGTCCAGCCAGGCGTCCTTCTTCTCCTCCGGGTGCGCCGTCCAGAGGGCGGAGTAGGGCCCGTTTGCCGGGTCAGGGCTGAGCTGGGCGTCGGCGTCGATCACCGCCAGCCACTCCTCGGCGCGGATCTCGGCCCCCTCGTTCTCGCGCCACTCGCTCGCCCTCGTGATGTGAATGTCGTATCCCATCGCTACGCTCCTCCGGACCGTGGTTGCACGGAGCCTGCACTGCCACCTCGTCGACGGGAGTCGGAAGAATGGCCCCGAGCCTTCGTTGGGCCCGCCGGCGGACAGGAGCGCTCCCACCGCAGGCGGAGGTATTCGTCGATATCATGGCCAGGGCCCTGGAGGGTCCCGGTGTCTCGCCACACGGATCGGCTGCTTTCAGATCGGGGAGAGCTCGAGAGCGATGCGGGGCTTGGATCTCGGCCGTCGCGCTCCGGCGCGGGCTCGCGTGGAGCCCCGCCGGTTGGCCTCTCCTGCTCCTGTCTCAAGAAAAAAACTCGACCTTGCGACTCTACCTGAAAAAGGAAAAACCCCCGGAGGAAACCAGGGGCTTTCACCTTCGCTCCATCCTGGATCCCCGGACGGCTCCGAAGGCGAACCCTGATCTCCGTTCGCGCAACGAAAGGGCCGGGGCCCGAAATCGTCTCGAACTGGCGGGGGAGCCCGTGCTGCAGGCTCCGCGCTGAGGATCTTAGCTCAGTTTTCGCAAAAGTCTAACAACTCCCGGGAAATTCCCCGACTTTTCCGGGTTCCTGTTCCGCCGACAAGTTGGTTGCCCGCGCAGGTCCATCCGTTAGAATCCCCCCAGGCCGGTCGGGATCCAGAAGCGCTCTGGACGGGCGCCCGTGACTCTGGTCTTCGAGAATGGAGAGTGCATTTGGCCATGATACAGACAAGAAACGTCGGCGGTGTCGCGGTGCTGATGCTGCTCCTCTCCCGAGGTGCGATCGCGTCGCCCGCGGATCCGTCCGTGAAGCTCAAGGACGCGTTTCAGTTCGGCAGCCACGTCTTCGGTCCCGAGCTCAAGCTGGAGGATCTCGAGGGGAGAGTGGTCCTCATCGAGGACTGGGGATACAACTGAGGACCTTGCCGGGCTGCGATGCCGCAACTCGTGAAGTTGCAAAAGGAACTCGGCGACAGCGGATTCACCATCATCGCCAACCACGTGCAAAACGTGGACGAGGAGACCCTCGTCGCGTTCGCGCGCAAGCTCAAGATCAACTTCACCGTCACCAGCCAGAGCCGCGTCGACGTGCCCGAGAAGGGCGCAGGGATCCCCCGCGCGTTCCTCTTCAACTCGAAGGGCGAGCTGGTAGAGAGCGGACACCCCGTCAGCATGAAGCCGACGATTCTCGATCTCGTGGAGTCGGAGCCCCACTGGCTGGCGGCGGGGAGGGAATACACGGAGCTGAAGAAGTACGCCGATGCGCTCAAGAAGACCAAGGTCTACGGCAAGCTCCTCACCCTGCTCGACAAGGAAGCCGGGCGGGACGGTCCGGCCGCGGAGGAGGCCACGTACCTCGCCGAACGTATCCGCGGCTACGGGGCCAGGCTCCTCGAGCAGGCCCAGAGTCTCGAGTCGCAGGACGCCAGCGCCGCCCAGGATCTCTACACGGACGTCGCCTCGCGGTGGAAAGGGCATGAAGCGGGCACCAAGGCCTCCGATCGCCTCAAGGAGCTCAGAAAGGACAAGGAGTTCCAGAAGGAGCTGAGCGCCGCCAAGATCGCGGAGGAGATGCGCAAGCAGTTCGACCTCCTCGTCGCTCCTGCGACCGGCACCAAGATCCGTCTCGATGACAGGGCGAACCGGAAGGTCGCCACGAAGATCCTGAGCTACTACAAGGTCCTGAAGACGAAGTACGCCGACACCCGCGCGACAGCGACCATCGAGGAGGATCTCAGGGAACTCGGCTACGAGGTACCGTCCTGAGTCCAGCAGAGTTCGTCCTGGTCGCCGGCGCCTCGCTGTCCGTCTCAGCACTGACGCTCTACTCGGGCTTCGGACTGGGCACGCTTCTCCTGCCTGTCTTCGCGCTCTTCTTCCCGCTCGACGTTGCCGTGGCGGCAACGGCCATCGTTCATGGAGCGAACAACATCTTCAAGATCTGCGTCGTGGGGAAGTACGCGGACACGTCGCTGGTCCTGCGCTTCGGCGTGCCGGCCATCCTGGCCGCCTTCGCAGGCGCCGCAGCGCTCGGCTACGTGGCACACCTGGGAGAGATCGCCAGGTACTCCCTCGGGCCGAGAACCGCCGTCATCACGCCGATCAAGCTCGTCATGGCGGTTCTCATGCTCGTCTTCTCGCTGTTCGAGCTGCTGCCGCCGCTCCGCAGGCTCCAGTTCGACCGAAAGTACCTCTTCCTCGGCGGGCTTCTCTCGGGCTTCTTCGGCGGCTTCTCCGGCCACCAGGGAGCGCTCCGCTCGGCGTTCCTCGTGAAGGTGGGGATCTCGACCGAGGCCTTCGTCGGGACGAACGCGGCGATCGGCTTCCTGGTCGACCTGGCGAGGATCGCGACCTACGCCGTGCTGCTGGCGGCGGCGAGGACCTCAAGCGGCATCGAGGCGCATCAGTGGCCTCTGATCGCCACCGGCATCGTCGCGGCGTTCGCGGGAGTCGTGGTCGGGAGGCGATTCCTCCACAGGATCACGATGAGGACGGTCCAAATCCTAACGGGCGTCCTCCTCCTGGGGATCGCCTTCGCGCTCGGCTCGGGCATCGTCTGATGCCGCC
>JAFGKN010000413.1 GCA_016928605.1 Planctomycetota bacterium
CCTCCCCCTCCTCGGCGCCTGATGGGCGCCGGGCGCCTGCGGCGCCTGTTCTTCGTTTCTGAAACACGCCAGTGTCACCCGGATCGCGCCATTTCTGAACCACGCCCGAATTCCCGTGATACGACGACATACAAACGCTTCCCCGGGAGCCAGGGGCTCCGAGTATAGCAAGGGCCCCGGGCCATTCCCAGGGGGATCCACGGGCGCGGGGCGCTGGGCTGCGCCCCGCTCGGGCTTCTTTTCGACTCTTCGCAAATGCACACCGCGTGCCAGAGGGGAGCGGAGATCTTCCGCGCCGGCCGAATTGACAGGCGCGCCGGGGCTCGTAGCATGGACGCGCCGGCGCCGAGCCGTCGCCGCCCGTGACTCCGCCCGCGGGGCGGTGCTCGGAGATCGGCTCCGGCCGCATCCGGGATGGACGGTACTTCGAGCAGAGTCCGCGAGTCATGCGAAAGTCGGTGTCTCACTGGCGAGGGGAGCGCGCGGCGGCCATCCTGGGGGGCGTCGGCGGATCCGCGGCGGCCTTCGCGCTAGGGATCCTCCTCCTCGGGAGCGATCCCGGGCGGCGGCTCGAGAACGGCTGCCTCGACCTCGCATTCCGGCGCCTCGGGCCGGTCTCTCGGCCGCCGGAGGATGTCGTGCAGATCGTGATCGACTCCTCGAGCCTCCTCGCGATGCGCAGCTTCTACCGCGTCGACGCGGGTGATGGCGGCGAGGGGCCGGCCGCGGCGCGCGAGGAGGCCTGGCCCTGGCGCCGGACGATCTACGCCGCGCTCGCCGACTTCCTCCACCAGGCCGGCGCGCGCGCACTGCTCGTCGATCTCGACCTCTCCGGCGCGAGCGCGCTCGACGAGTACGAAGATGTCTCACAGACCGCCGCCGAGGTGCTCCGGCGCGCGCCGATCGCCTATCTCGCGATCAACTTCAAGAGGCCGTCTGCCGAGGGCGCGGAAGCCCTCGCCGAGGGCTCGCATCTCGCGGCGCTCTGGCTGCGCAGCGAGGAGGTCCTGCGGCGCAGCGCGGTCGAGGTCCGCGGCGCGTCGCGCTTCCGCCTCGAGGAGGGCGAGTACACCACGGCGCAGGTGCCGTTCGGCCCTCTCGGCGAGGCCGGAGTCGCCCGCCGCCTCGGCTTCGTCAATACCACCGCCGACGACGGCGACGTCTGCCGGCGGGTGCCGCTCCTCATCCGCCACGGCGGGCATCTCGTCCCCTCGCTGCCGCTGGCCGCCGCGCTCGACCTCCTCGGTGTGGAGCAGGCGGCCATCGACGAGCGCGGGCGCCTCCTCCTCGACGACGGCGCGATCCCCCTCGACGAGCAAGGCCGCTTGATCGTCAACTGGTACGGCCCGCACCTCGCCTTTCCGAGCTTCCCGGCGCATCTCGCGATCAAGGCCGCCCTCGCCGACTACGAGCGGCGCGTGGCGCGCGGCGACGTGGACGATCCGCTCCTGTGGGACTACCTCGGCTGGGCCGACGAGATCTCCGAGGAGGATGTGGCGGCGCAGAAGGAGCGGTTCCGCGGCAGGACCGTCCTTCTGGGCGCGAACGCTCCGGAGCTGGGAGACACCTACGCCACCCCTTACTCCGCGGTCTATCCGGGAGTCGAGGTGCACGCGACGGTGCTCGCCAACCTGCTCACCGGCGAGGCCCTGCGGCGTCCGCCGATCGCGGTCCGGCTCTCGATCCTCCTCGCGCTCTCGCTCGCCGCGGGGCTCGGCGCGGCGCTCGCGGGCGGAGAGCGGCGCTCGCTCATCGTCTTCGCGGTTCTCGTCATCGCCTACGCCCTCGTCTTCGCGGGGATGTTCCGCGCGCGCATCTGGCTCGACCTCGCGGCTCCGCTCGCCGCCGCGGCGCTCGCCTACTCGCTCGCGACGCTCGTCCAGTACTTCACCGCGGGGCGGCTGAAGCGCCGGCTCCGCGCGGCGTTCGAGCACGTCCTCCAGCCGGCCCTCGTCGACCACCTCCTCGAGGATCCGCGGCGTCTTCTCCTCGGAGGAGAGGTCCGCGACCTGACGGTCCTCTTCACCGACCTCGAGAGCTCGACGTCGCTCGCGGAGAGGCTGCCGCCCGGCGAGTGGATCGACCGGCTCAACCGCTACTTCTCCGAGTGCACCGCGCTCGTGATCGATCGCCGCGGCTACCTCGACAAGTACATCGGAGACGGCATCATGGCGGTGTGGGGCGCTCCCGCCGCGACCGCCGACCACGCCGAGCAGGCCTGCCTCGCCGCGGTGGATCTCAGGACGCGCCTCGACCGGCTGGAGAGCGAGATCGCCGGCGAGCACTCGATCCCGCTGCGCACGCGGATCGGCATCAACTCGGGCGAGATGGTCGTGGGGATGGTCGGCGGCGAGGGGCTCGCGCACTACACCGCGCTCGGCGACAACGTGGTCATCGCATCGCGACTGGAGGGCGCGTGCAAGACCTACGGCGCGCGCATCCTCATCGGCGAGACGACCTACGAGAAGGCGAAGGATGTCATCGCCGCCCGCGAGATCGACCGCGTGGTCCTCAAGGGGAAGCGCAAGGCGATCCGGATCCACGAGATCCTCGGCCGGCGGGGAGAGATCGACGATCGCGCGAGGCGCAGGATCGACCTCTACAGCCGAGCTCTCGCGCTCTACCGCGAGAGGCGCTGGGAGGAGGCTCGCGCGCAGCTCGACGAGCTGCTCCAGGCAGATCCGGAGGACGGCCCCGCGCGGGTCCTTAAGGCGCGATGCGAGGGCCTGCGCGCGCGCGATCCGGGGCCCGGCTGGTGCGCGGATTTCGAGATGACGGGCAAGTAGCCGGAGCAGGGGCCGCCGGAACGCGGCGCCCGCGGATGCCGCCCAGCGTCAGGTTTCCAGACAGCGAGCGGAGACGGACGCCCTCCAGGCCTTTCGAGAGCGCCGGCGGCGGTTTTCGCGCCTCGAGATTCCATCGAAGAGGACTCTTCTCGCGTGCGTCGAAGAGGCGTACGATGAGACCGCGAGGTCCGCGGTCCGCAGCGTCCCGATGATCAGCAGGTGGCTCGAATGTACGTCTACGGGAAAGCGGAAAGCAGGGGGCAGATCCTGTGGTGCATCGCGGTGGCCGCGATGCTCGGCGGGCCGTGCATCGGTCGAGATCGCGCGCACGCCGAGGAGTCCGATCCACTCGCTGCGCGCCCCGCGAGCGGCGAGGGCATCGTCCAGGACGGCCCGAAGGACTCGCGGGTGCCGCAAAGCGCGCGCGCGCCGGAGGTGCTCTTCCACTATGATGTGCGCCTCATGAGCGAGAAGATCTACGCCGAGCCTCGCTTCACCGCCAGGCCCATCGCGGCCGTCCGCAGGGGAGACCGCCTCGCCATCCTCGAAGCCAGGACGGTCGGCGCCCGCAGGTGGCTCCTGGCGGCGGTGAAGGAGGGAGAGACCGGTTGGATCCAGCAGATGACCTGGCGGCGCACCGCCGGAGAGACTGCGAGGGAGCTGGATGACCGCGTCGCGCTGTCCGGCCCGGCGCTCACGGTGAAGAGCCTCCGCGAGAGGCTGGAGCGGCTCGCCGCGGCGGTCGCCGAGCGCGAGAAGGACGTCGAGCGCGCCGTCGATGTGGTCGAGGCCGCGCATCTCGATCGAGACGAAATCGACGGCTTCCGCCGCGATGGCGGGCTCCGCTCTCCCGGAGAGGATGCGCGATGAGCGACAGCGATCGAGACCTGTGCCGGCCCTGCGGCGATCCGCGGGCGATCCGGCGGCTTGCCGGAGAGATTGCGAGATGAGCGAGCGCGCGAGGGGCTGGATGAGCGTGATGTCTCGATGCGGGTGGACCATCGCCGTCATCGCGGCGGCATCCTGTGCCGCCGCTCCCGAGCGCGCGCCGGCCCCCGCGCCCGAGAAGCCAGCGGTCTCCGATGAGTACGAGGACATCGGAGGCCTCGAGCTATACCGCGGCGACGAGATCGTGCCGCCCCATGTCCGTCCCGGCCGCGCAGGAGAGCAGGCGCGCGACATCTCCCCGCCGAGCGGAGGCACGGCAGGCGCGGCTCGAGCGGCGGCGGTCCCAGAGGGCGAGGGGTCTCCGGAAGACGATGATGAAGCGCTGCGGATGGAGAGCTTCCGCGGAGCTCTCGAGGCCAAGCGCGGCGAAGGCGGCTCTCCGCGGCTGAGCGAGGAGATGTTCACGCTGGTGGACGAGGAGGCGATCGGCGCCGCGGCGCTTCGGGCCGTGCTCGGGAAGTATCCGCTCCTCTCCCCCACCGCGCCGGTATCCCGCTACGTCCGGCTTGTCGGCGCTCTCCTCGCCGAGGAGTCCAGCCGGCCGGAGATCCAGTACCGCTTCATCGTGCTCGACGCGGAGACGATCAACGCCTTCGCGGCCCCTGACGGCTACGTCTTCGTCACGCGCGGGTTGCTGGGCTTCCTCGAGAACGAGGCCGAGCTCGCCTGGGTGATCGCCCACGAGATCGCCCACATCGAAAGACGCGATGGGATCGTCGCCATCGCCGAGGGGATGCTCGACTTCTGGAAGAAGACCGCCGCGGCTCGGGCGGACCAGCTTGCGACGCTGGAGGGACTCCCGTCGCCGCCCGGCGTGCAGGATCTCCGCAGGGAGATGGACCGTCTCTGCGATCTGGCCGCCGCGGGGCGCGGGCGGCCGCAGGAGACCGAGTCCGACCTCCGGGCGCTGGAGCTCGCGAGCGCGGTGGGATACAATCCCCGCGCGGCGCGATCGGCCCTGGAGAGGCTCTCGGACCTCCAGGGAGAGACCGCGCCGGACGTGTTGATCTTCCAGTCGCACCCGCACACGGCGGAGCGCCTCGGAGCGATCGACCGGTGGCTGCGCGGGCGCGCCGCCGGAGGCGTGCTCAACAGCCGGCGGTTCCAGGAGACGTTGGGTCAGGCGGGCCGCTGATCGAGCGCGCACGCCGGCGGACAGGCACGAGAGACGAGAGCCTCATGGGAGCGGGCGCGAGCGCGTTCGTCCGGCTCCACCCGGACGACCAGGTCATCGTGGCGAGCCGCCGTCTCGCGGCGGGCGAGGTCATCGCCTTCGAGGGCCGCGAGATCGCCGTGCGCGAGAGCGTCGCGATGGGCCACAAGCTGAGCGTCGTGCGCATC
>JAFGKN010000414.1 GCA_016928605.1 Planctomycetota bacterium
GCTGCGGCGTGGCTGTCGTGGGAGCCGGCGCGGCGGGCACGCTGGCGGCCATCTTCGCCGCGCGCCGGGGTGCGAGAGTGCGGCTCATCGAGGGGCGCGCCCGTCCGGGCGCAAAGATCCGGGTCAGCGGCGGCGGGCGCTGCAACGTTCTTCCTTCGCATGCCGAGCTGGGTGACTTCCACTCCGCCGGCTCGATGCGGGCGGTGCGCAACGTCCTCTTCTCGTGGCCGCTGGAGGATGTGCGCCGCTTCTTCGAGATCGAGCTGGGGATCGCTCTCAGGGTCGAGCCGACGGGCAAGGTCTTCCCGCGGAGCGACGATGCCCGCGAGGTGGTCGACGCGCTCTTGCGGGAGTGCGATCGCGCCGGCGTCGACCGCCTCAGCGGCGTCCGGGTGGTGGATCTCCGGAGCACCGGCACTGCAGAGGATCCGCTCTTCGAGCTCCGGACGGCGGAGGGACCGATGATGCAGGCGAGCCGGCTGGTCCTCGCCACCGGGGGCCTCTCCCTGCCGAAGACCGGGAGCGACGGGTGGGGGATCGAGGCGGCGCGGGCGCTGGGGCACGCCATCGCGCCGCTCCATCCCGTGCTGGTCCCGCTCACGACGAGGGACGAGCGATGGCTGGATCTGCCCGGCGTTTCCACCCGCGCGCGCGTGAGCGCGCTGAGTGACGGGCGCGTGATCGAGGCTCGCGAGGGCGACTTCCTCTTCACGCACCGCGGGTTCAGCGGCCCGGTCGTGCTCGACATCAGCCACCGGCTCACGGCGCACGGCGGGAGTAAGACGGAGCTGCGGGCCTTCTGGGGCGGGACGGCCGGCGTCCACTGGGAGGAGTTTCTCCTCGCGGGGACCAAGACGCGCGTGGTGATGCGCATCGCCGAGCGCTTGCCGCGGAGGCTCGCCGATCTCCTCGTGGACCTCTCAGGCCTTCCCGTCGAGACGAGGCTCTGCGACCTGCGGCGCGAGCAGCGCCTGCGGATCCTGGGAGCGCTCGTCGACTGCCCTCTTCCCGTCGATGGCGACGAGGGCTACCGCACCGCGGAGGCGACTGGCGGAGGAGTCCGGCTCGAGGACGTGAAGCTGAAGACCCTCGAGAGCCGCATCCTCCCCGGTCTCCACTTCGCCGGCGAGATGCTCGACGTCCACGGCCGCGTCGGCGGCTACAACTTCCTCTGGGCCTGGGTGAGCGGTCGCCGCGCGGGCGAGGGAGCGGCCGAGGGAGCGCGCGCCGGCGGCGGATAAAGCTGCGCCCGCGGTGGCGCCGGCGGACGGCGCGGCGTCAGGGTCCATCCGCCGCGCCGAGATCGAGCTCGAGCTGCCGGCAGGTCTGCTCCGGAGCGGGCGGCTCCGAGGAGTGCTCGGCCTCGTAGAGGTGAGGCTCGATCTTGCGGATCTCCACCGGGTGGTGGAGGCGGAGATCGACCTCCTGGCGCGTGACGACGGGAACGTCCAGGGCGCGGCTCGTGTACTTCGGCGGCCGACCCTCCGCCTCTCGCCGGCGGATGAACTCGCGGTGAGCTTCGAGCCTCTCCATCGCGCGCCGCCTTCCGATCGGGGCGGCGGCGCGCAGCGCGGCGCGGATCGAGTCGTGGAGCGTCTCGTCGATCTCGACGCCGATGCTGCTCCGCGCCGAGGCGAGAGCGGCGGCGCACGTGGTGCCGGTGCCGGCGAAGGGGTCGAGCACCGCGTCGCCGGCGACGGAGTGCATGAGGATCAGGCGGTAGGCGAGCTCGAAGGGAAAGGCCCCGCTGCGCTGGCGCGCCTCCGGATCGCCCAGCTCCTGGCGCGCGCCGCGGAGATCCATCCAGACGTCGGAGAACCAGACGTTGCGCTCCTCCCAGAAGAAGGCGCTCTCGCGGCGCTTGCGCGCGGCGTCTTCGCCGGCGAACGTGCGCCTGGCTCCCTTGCGGAAGATCAGGATGTACTCGTGCTCGTAGGTGACGTAGGCGCCGGCGGGGAGCATGCCGGAGCCGAGGAACTTGTTCGGAGCGTTGGTCGGCTTGCGCCACAGGATGTCGGGCAGCGTGCTGAAGCCGATCTCCTCCATCGCGAGGATGATCCGCGAGTGGTTCGAGTAGAGCCGGAACTCGCCATCGATCGTCCGCGTGGCATCGCCGACGTTGATGCAGGCGAGCCCGCCGGGAGCGAGCAGCCGGTGGCACCGGCGCCAGACGAGGTCGAGCTCGCGGTGCATGGCCTCGAAGGCCGCTGGGCCATCGCCGCTGGAGAGATGCCCCGCGGCGGCGGGCGAGAGCGAGGCGAAGACGCCGTCCCACATCTCGATCATCGGATAGGGCGGCGAGGTGACGATGAGCTGAACGGAGCCGTCCTCGACGCCCGCCAGCCGGCGGGCGTCCCCGCCGATGATGCGGTGCGTGGTCTTCAGGGCCGGGCTTCTGGTGCGCTCCATCTCGGGTACCGGAGCACTTGTAGCACAGCGCAGACTTTGCCCGCAACCCGGCCCGCGGTAGGATCGGCTCGGACGAGCGGGATGGAGCGGCGGCGCGACGCCGGCCGGGCAGCGGGCGCGTCCTCCGCTGCCGCGGCGAAGATGGGCACGACAATCCGTGAAACCCCGCACTGGAGAGAAGGCCATGAAGACACTCGCCACCATCGGCGCGCTGGGCATCCTCGCATGCGCAGCGGCGTTTGCCTCGCCGGAGGGCGGCGCAGGGCCCGCCAGCCCAGCCGCCGGCGCATCGTTCGATCTGGCCGCCGCGACGCTCTCGATCGAGCCCGCGACCGGCGCAGCGGCGCTGACCTTCGCGGATGGCGCGCGCTGGGCGGTCTCCGGCCAGCCGGCCTTCTCGCTGGAGACGGGAGAGGGGACGCTCTGGCCAGAGTCCGCGGAGCTCTCGGGCGGCACCCTGGCCGTGCGGTTCAGCGGAGGAGCGCGCGCCGAGTTCGAGGTGGCGCGGGGCGAGGGGTTCGCGGTGCTCCGGCTGGCGCGGCTCCAGTCGCCCGCGGCTGTGCAGCGATTCCGTCTGTTCCAGCTGGCGGCGCCGCAGGGGGCGCGGCTCTTCGGCACGCTGAACGGCGCGGCGCGGGACGGGAACTTCGCCGCCGTCGCGGCCGCGGCGCCGAACGTCCACGCCCTTCACCGCACATCGGGAGGCGCCAGCGCCGACCGCGCGGGATGCCGTCACGAGTTCGTGCGGGTCGCGCCCGGGAAGGTCGGCGCGCACGCCGCGCGGTTCACCGCGGAGTGCGACGCGCGGCCCGGCGGCTGGAGCATGAGAGGGCGGAGCATCGCGGCCCCGCTCGACCTCTCCGGCTGCCGCGCCCTGCGGGCGTGGGTGCACGGCGACGGCCGCGGCGAGGCGCTGAAGATCCAGCTCTACGACGGGGCGGGGGGCTATCGCGACAACTACGTGGCGATCGACTTCCACGGCTGGCGGCAGGTGACGCTGACCGACTGCCCCATCAACTCGCTCCGCTACGACCGGGTCGCGGCGCTGAACTTCTACTACAACGGCCTGCCCGCCAGCACGACCGTCACGTGCCTGGTGGACCACGTCGAGGCGCTCATCGAGCGCGACGGCGCCGAGGAGGTCGTGGTGCTGGAGGACTTCGAGGACGAGGCGTCTCCCCTCTGGTTCCCGCCGGCGACGAGCCTCTGCGCCCAGATCGAGAAGGCGCACGGCATCGAGCCGGCGGCCTTCGGCGTCCTCGCCTGCCGCGAGGCGGACATGCTCGACGTGATGGAGCGCTTCGAGGCGGCGGCCGGCCTGCCCAGCCCGCGGCCGGGCGGCGTCTGGAACAAGCGCTCGCCCTGGGTGAAGCGCTCCTACCTGTTCCTCACCAGGTTCCGCGAGTCGCAGCTCGATGAGGCGCTGGCGCTGGCGCGCCGCGGCGGCTTTCACATGATCCTGCTCGGCCAGGAGTCCTGGTGCCGGAGCACGGGGCATTACGAGGTGAACCGCGAGCATTTCCC
>JAFGKN010000415.1 GCA_016928605.1 Planctomycetota bacterium
CCTGCTCCTGGAGGATGTCGGTGATCGTCTGGCCCGCGGCGTCGCGATCGATGGCGTAGGGATAATAGACGCCCGCCGCGAGCGGCGGCGTGCGGCCTCGGATCGTCCGCGAATCGACGAAGACCTTGGCGGTCAAGGATGACTCACCGAAGCGGATGCCGGTCTCGGGCGTGAAGCCGAGGCCGAGGACCTCGACGTCGATCGGCACGCCGGTGGTCATCCGGTCCGGGGTGATGCTCTCGAGCAGGAGGCCGTGCGCGCCGCCGCAGACGTAGGTCAGCACTCCGGGGAGGTCGTCTTGTCCCGTGACGGGATCGTTGCCCATGAGCGTCACCGCTCCCGCGGTATGCGCCGGCGCCTCGCTCCGCAGGGTCGTGGAGTCCACGTACTCGACCGGCAGGGCGACTCCTTCGATGGAGAGGGTGGTCGCCTCGCTGAATCCCACCCCTTCGATCTCGATCGGAGTGTGGCCCAGACAGGAGACCTCCGAGGGCGAGACCGAGGTGAGCTCGAGGGCGACGGCGACGGTGAGCCCCTCCGAGAGGCTGTCGGTGAACCACTGGCCGGTCGCGCTCTGGGCGACGATCGCGACATCGTAGAGGCCGGGATCGAGAGACGGCACGCGCGCGCGCAGCGTGTAGACATCGATGTACTCCATCGGGAGCGTCTGCTGCGCGACCCTGACGTCCGTGTCGGGTGTGAAGCCTCTTCCGGCGACCTGGATCCACGCCTCGCGGCCCGCTAGCACCACGTCGGGGGAGATCGAATTGATCTCGAGGGGGCCGACGTAGCTGACGATGAAGCCCGCGCTGCCGCGGACGGGGTCGAGGACCTGCCCCATCACGATCTGGGCCGGCGCGTGGGCCGGTGCCACGGCGCGCAGCTCGCTCGAGTCGACGAACTCCGTGGCGAGCTCGGCCGCCTGGATGAAGATTTCGCTCTGGGGCGTGAAGTTCGCGCCACGCACGACGAAGGGAGTCTTGCCGAGGCTCGAGAAGACGCGCGGCGTCACCGACGTGATCTGCACCGGCGGCTCGCTCGCCGTGACCGTGAGTATCCAGGACGTCGTCTCGTGGTTCAGGCCGCAGGCGACCCGCGCGGAGAACTCGATCTCCGTCCCCTCGGGCGTCCCGGAGGGAACGTGATACTCGATCTCGCCGGTCTCCGCGTCGATCGTCGCCCCGGCCGGCGAGAGGAGGGAGTAGATCGGATGCACTCCCTGCGCGGTGACGCGCGCGCGGTACGTGGAGCCGGCGAGCACCTCGCCATCCTCTGGCACTTCGATGAATCCGCAGCCCCGCGGACCGTACTCGAAGAAATCGTAAGCGATGGCGTAGAGGCCCTCGTCCGCCCAGTTCTTGAGGCCGACGCCGACGCCGATGGCCGGCGGCCGGCGGCCGGCCACGCCCGCGATGATCGTCCAGTCGCTCTCGCCTTCGGGCCGCGCCAGGAAGACCTGCTCGTCACAGCGGGCCTCCATGCGCAGGTAGAACTTCTCGTCCGCCTTGCTCCACTGGCCCGGAAAGAAAGTGTCCGTGTTCTCGCAGCCCTTGGAGCAAGTGCGCTCGTACTCGACGCCCTCGCGGATGGCGCCGAGGAGGGCGAGGTCCTGATGGCCGCGGTCGACGGCGAGGCCGGCGTGATACCCCTCGGGGAGGAGCGGCGGCGGCGTGTGGAAGCTCACCAGCGCCTCGACAGCGTAGCTGCCCGTCACCTGCGCGCGGTGGAGCCAGCGCGGGGATCGGTCGTAGCCGCACCAGCTGTCGAAGTCGTTCTCGCCGGCTTCGGGGAGCACGATCTGGAGCTGGCCGTCTGCGACGCGCGTGATGGCCTCGCCGCGCCGCGTGCTCTGGTCGGTTCCCGGATCGAAGAACTCCCCGGTGAAGTCCTCATCACGGTCGAACTCGAGCCGTATTGGCCGCTCGACCTCGATGCGCCAGGCTCTCGTGTCCGTCCCCGCCGAGCTCGTCGCGCGTACGGATGCCTCAAGCGACGTTCCCGGCGACTCGGTCACCGCGTAGGTGAAGAGGCCGCTCGGGTCGATGCTCGCGCCGGCGGGGTAGAGCACATCGAGGGACGCCGGCAGGTCCGAGATCACCTCGATCCTCCGGCAGTACTCTCCGCCGCTGAAGGCGTGGTCCCCTTCGGGCAGGATGATCTCCGGCGGCTGCGGCGTGAGTCCGCGGTAGCGGAAGTAGGCGAAGGATGCCGTGAACGCCGTCTGGTCTCCCCAGGTCTTGACCGACAGCCCCATGCCGCGCATCGGAGGGCGGGCATCCCAGATCGCGCCGATCTCCGTCCACGGGTCGCTGTCGTAGCGGCGCGCGAAAAACCTCTGGATCTTCCCGCTGACGACGATCTTCAGCGAGACCGCCTGGCTCCAGGACCCGGGGAAGAAGTTGAGGAGTGTGAAGTCACCGTCCCACCGGCAGGTTCGCTCGTACTCGACGCGGTCGCGGATCACGCCCTGGATGAGGAGATCCTCCCTGGCGCGGTCGAGGGCAAGTCCGACGTGATAGCCCGTGGAAGGATCGCCGGGGTCGGCGGCCTTCAGGGCGAGGCGCGTTTCCACCTCGAAGGCGCCGAAGACGCGCAGTTTCGACCACCAGCGCGGTGTGCGATCGAAGCCGCACCAGCTGTCGAGGTTGTCGGTCTCACCCTCGCCGGTCTCGGGGACGTCGATCTCGAGTCTTCCGCCGCGCACCTCGGCGTGCAAACCGGCGAGCTGGGATGGAGGCACGTCCTCGAGGCGAGGCTCGAAGAAGTCGATGAACTCCTGGCCGCCGTCGAACTCGAGGCGCAGCTCGTCGACGAGCGTCACCTGGTAGTCGGCCACGGCCTCGCCATCGGCATTGACGGCGCGCACCCGGACCCGGAACGTGTCTCCCATGTCGCCCGCCGGCACGTACGTCAGCGTATCACCGGCGAAGATGGCGCCGGCCGGAGAGTCGACGACGATCTGCGGCTCCGGGCAGCCCGTCGCCACGAATACGGCCTTGTAGACCGAGTCGGTGAAGGCCTGCTCGTCTCCGGGAGGCCGGACCAGGAACTCGGGAGGCGCGGCGAGCAGGACCGCCGCCGAGCCGAGGGAGGCGATAAAGACGAGGACGCTGGGGGTGCGCTGGACCTGGCGTCGTGACCGCATGGTTTGATCTCCTACCCTTGAGCCGCGTCGCCGGCCGGAGACTCCCGGACAGGCCGACGCGATGCCCGGAGCTTCACTGCCCCACGGTGGGGTCGGGGGCGTGAGGTGTGACCCAGAATTTGCGTTTTCCGGGGAGCATTCCCCCCAGGGAAGGAAAACCTGCCGGCCTTGGGGAGGCCCCTGCCGCCAATTCTGCGCTCAACCCTCTGCGGCGCGATGGCTACAATGGATCCACCGGTTTACCGGGGTTGACCACCTCGCCTGAACGGCCGAGGCGCGGTGACCCGGCAGCCCCCGGCGAAGGGAACGGCTGCCGGATACGGTTTTTGTCTGGTTGCAGGAGTTGGAGTTGCGTCCCGAGGCATCCAGCGATGCGGAGTCTCCCCGCCGCCCGGAGGACGAGGGCGGTCCCTCGGCGGACTCCCCTCCGGATAATGCCGACGAGCGGCTTCTGGAGGAGCTGCGCTCTCTCCTCGAGCCCCGTCCTGGCGAGAAACCGGACGGCGCCGGCTTGGAGGGCCACGGGCCGGCGGAGGGGCAGCCTGCCGGACAGGGTCTGCCGGAGGATTCCTCGATTCCGACCGACCAGCTGATCGACGTCCTCCTCGCGCTCGCCTCCTCGGATGGCGAGGGGGCCCGCGAGCCGGGCGCTGAGAGAGCGCACTCAGGCGCCGGGGATGCGCGCGGCCGGCGCATCGGGCACTACCGGCTCGTGCGGCTCATCGGCAGCGGGGCGCAGGGCGATGTCTACCTCGCTGAGGACACGCGCCTTTCGCGCAGGGTAGCCCTCAAGGTGCTGGCGGTTCCTTTTCTCGGTGCGGCCGGCGCGCGGGAGCGCTTCCGACGGGAAGCGGCCATCGCCTCGCGGCTCGATGATCCCGGTATCTGCTCGGTGTACGATGCCGGCGACTCGGACGGCGCCTCCTACATTGCCATGCGCTACCTCGAGGGGCGGACGCTGGCCGACATCATCGCGGAAGCTCGGGATGAGAAGCCGCTGGCGGTCGCGAGCAGCACGTCCGCGCGCGAGAGGATCCAGCAAAGGGTGCGGCTCGTCGAGCGCGTGGCTCGGTCGCTTCACCGCGCTCACGAGGCTGGACTCGTGCATCGCGACATCAAGCCGGGCAACATCTTCGTGACCGAGGCCGGCGATCCCGTCATCCTCGACTTCGGCTTGGCCCGCGACGAGGAGAGCGAGCTCACGACCCTCACGCGGTCCCGTGACATCCTCGGCACGCCGGCCTACATGTCGCCGGAGCAGATCTCCGGTGGATCGATCCGTGTGGATGCTCGCAGCGACGTCTACTCGCTCGGAGTGGTCCTCTACGAGTGCTTGACTCTCGAGCGTCCGTTCCAGGCGCCGACGCGAGAGGCTCTCTACCAGAGGATCCTCACCTCGACGCCGCCCGATCCGCGCAAGCTCAATCCGCAGGTCTCGAAGGACCTCAAGGTCATCCTGGAGACGGCACTCGAGAAGGACCGCGACCGGCGCTACCAGACGGCGCTCGATCTCGCGGAGGATCTGCGGCGCGTGCGGAGTCGCGAGCCGATCCGGGTCCGATCGCCGGGAGTGGCCCTCCGCTTTCTGCGCTGGTCGCAGCGCAATCCGGCGCTGGCTGCCAGCGCGCTCGGTCTCTTCCTGGCCCTCTTCGTGGGGCTCGCCATCAGCCTCATCCTTCTCCGCGCGATGCGCATCGAGAGGGACCGGAAGGAGCTGGCTCTCTGGGAGTCCCTCGTCTCCCAGGCGCGTGCCACGCTGAGGAGCGATCGACCGGGACGGCGGTTCGAGAGCCTGGATGTCATCCGCGAGGCCGCGAGAATGCACGTCGGTCCGGAGCTGCGGGACGCGGCGATCGCCGCCCTGGCCCTCTCCGATCTGAGGCCGGTGAACGACCCGGTACAGGTTCCTGCTGACGCGCTCTTCGTCGCTCACGACGAGGCGGGAAAGCGACGCGCGTGGATGGATAGGGGCGGGACGGTTCACGTCGTGCGCGAGGGGCAGGGGGATGAGTTCACGCTGGACGCGCCGGTGGCCCCTCGAGACCCGCGCGATGTCTACGTGCGTCTGAGCTGCGACGGCGACTTCCTCGCTGTCCGCATCGGCGAGGCGATCCGGGCGTGGGATCTGGAGCAGAGGGAGCAGCGGCTGAGCATCGCTCCCTGCGCGCGCAAGAGAGCCTTCGAATTCAGCCCTGATGCTCGCTGGCTCGCCTCGGGTCAGACCGACGGCTGTGTTCACCTCCACGACATCGAGAGCGGCAAAGAGATCCGCATTCTCACGCCGGGTAACACGGGCTACGTCCCCTACTCGGTTCGCTTTCACCGGAGGGAGGATCTGGTCGCCGCCTGCAGCGAGGCGAGTCCCGCCGTTCACGTCTGGGATCTCGCCGCAGGTCACCACGTGGTCATCCGGCCGCGCATCAGTGTCCCGGGGATCGACTGGCATCCGAGCCGGCGGATCCTCGCGGGCGCCTCCGCCGACTCGAGGGTCTTCCTCTGGGACATCGATCATCCCGGCGATCCCATCATCACGCTGCCAGTGTTGCCGATGATGACCAGCGGGGTGCTCTTTACCGAAGCCGATGGCCACCTCCTCGTCTCAGGTCGCGACGGTGCGCTGCAGCTCTGGAATCTCGTGACCGAGGAGTCTCTCCTGAGCGCGCGAGGGGTCCTCGGATTCGGTGAGCCGCGCTGGCGGGATGGTGACAGGCTCCTCACAATCAACGGTCCACCGGCTTCTCAGCCTCACTGGAACGTCGCCGCGAGCGGCGAGTGTCGGGCGATCACCGGGAAGAGCGCCGCGGTGAGCAGCCTGGCCTTCTCGCCGGATGGTCGCCTCCTGGTGGTGGGGCTGGAGGCCAGCCTGCAGATCCGCGCGACCGCCACTGGCCGCTTGCTGGGCACGCTTCCGACGAAGCATGCGTCTCGGTGCGTCGCCTGGATCACGCCGCCCTCCGGCGAGCCGGTTCCCGTGGTGACGGAACTGATTCTCGCGTCCTTTGATCACGTCCAGCGCTGGCCGGTGGTGGGGTCTTCGGGCCAGCTTCGATTCGGCCCGCCGGAAATCCTGCGAGTCGTTCCTGCTCCGAGAGCTGCCGTCGCGGTCAGCGAGGATGGTTCGCGGCTCGCCGCCGTCTACAGCGAGAGGAACCTGGTCGTCGACTCCTTCCGGGCGCCGAGGCAGGAAGCGGTTCTCCTCGGTACCGGCGTTGATTTCGACTCGGTCGCCATCGATCCGTCGGGCCGCCTCGTCGCAGCGGGCAACTCGAGTCAGCCCGGCGTGCAGGTATTCGACATCGCGAGCCGGAGCTCGATCACCGATCTTGCCACCGCCGATCCCAGCGATGTCCTCTTTGCGCCGACAGGGGAGTGGCTGATCGCCGCGAGCGTCAGCGAAGCTCGCATCTGGCGGTGCGATTCGTGGGATCTGGCGCTTCGCCTCGAGCGCGAGAGACCTGCGGCGCGTGAGGCGATGGCCTTCTCGGCTGACGGGCGCTTCCTGGCGTTGCCGCTCTCGGCCAGCCAGATCACGCTCTTCAATGCGTCATCCCTGGATGTCGTGGCGAGGCTCGAAGCGCCGGATTCGTCTCGAGTGCAGATCCTGAGCTTCAGCCGCGGCGGGCGCTGGCTCGCCGCCGGTGGAGAGGGCGTTCACCTCTGGGACCTCGGGCGGATCGCCGAGAGACTCGATCAACTGGGGATCGACGCCGGGGATCTGAGACCCGCCTGTGAAGAACCGGGTGGGATGGCAGTGCCCGAATCCGTTGAGGTGGAATACAGCTACGATCAGTTCGACGCAGCGCAGCGGGATGCGATCACGCGAGCTATCGAGGAGAGACTCGATCCCCGATCCACTGCGATCCTCTACGGAAAGCGCGCGCGCTGGCACGGGCTGCGGGGGGACACGGCCGCGGATCTCGCGGATCTGACGCGGGGCATCGAGCTGTCTCCGCAGGATTCTCTCAACCTCCGCGGGATGCGTCTACAGGTCCTCTTGCAGGCAGGACGCATCGAGGAGGCCCTCGATGACCTTGACTGGCTGATCGAGCACGGGACGCCGACCACCGAGACGTATGCCCAGCGCGCGGGCATCCAGCTGAATCTCGGGCGAATCGCCCTCGCTCGTCGTGATCTCGAGAAAGCTCTCGAGCTCGATCCCGGCCGGTTGCAGTACGCCGACAATCTCGCGTGGCTCCTCGCCGCGGGGCCGGAGGAGGAGCGCGATGCTGGGCGGGCCCTGGAGCTCATGCGAGGTGTCGTCGAGAGGAATCCGGACGAGCCGCGGTTCGCCATAACGCTCGGCCTCGCGTACTTCCGGGTCGAGCGGTGGGAAGAGGCTCGGCGGATCCTGGCATCGCTCGAGGTGACGGACCGGCCCACGCTGGAGGTTCTGAAGTGCCTGCTCCTCGCGATGTTGCAGGAGCGGCTCGGCGATCGCGACGGCGGCGCAGAAATCTACCGGCGCGCCCTCCGGATCATGGAACGGTCCGGCAATCTCGGCTCCTACATCGCGAATCTGCGCGCGGAGGCGGATGCGATCTTCGCGGAAGGGGCATCGGAAGAGGAGGCCAGCGAAACCGGAGCGAGTCGGGCGCAAGGAGGAGAGAGCGCGCGATGAACGAGCAGCCGACGGAGGTTCTTCGCCAGCTCACGTTCCGCGATGTGCTCCATCGCGTCCTCGAAGGAGACGCGGGAGCGCGGGACGAGCTCTTCGCGCGGCTCGCGAGCGAGACGTCGGAGGGCGCGCTGCTCCTGGCGATCGTGCGGAGGCTGATGCCTGCCGGTGACCGCATGCGCGAGCTCGTCGAGACGCGAGACCTGGTGCAGAGCGCCCTGCGGAGCGGCTGGGTCAACTTCGCCGAGTTTCGCGGGCAGACCTCGGGCGAGTTCCTCGGCTGGATCCGCACCATCCTGCGCCGCAAGATCATCCGCGCTCTCCGCGAGCTGCAGGATCGCCGCCAGCGCGAGAAGGGAGGCTTGCGCGAGGATCGACTCGCCGCCCGCTCGATCGACCTGCCCCTCGCGAGGCTCATCCGCGCCGAGGTGCGGGAGCGCGTACGCCGGGCGGTGGAGGAGCTGCCCGAGGACCAGCGCGTGGTCATCGAGCTCCGGCTCAAGGGGCTCAGCGCTCCCGAGATCGCCGAGAGACTCAGTCTCCAGCCGGCGGCCGTGCGCAAGCGCGAGTCGCGGGCGCTCGCCCGGCTGCGAGAGGTGATGGGCGGGGACAAGTCGGCTCGGTGAGGATCGACCTGGACCGATTCCATCGTGGCTTCGTCCAGGGGAATGGCTATCCTGGTCGGTATCGCACCAGCAGGTTCCGGTTGCCATGAGATTTCTGCGACGCCTTCTCGTCTTCGCCTCGATCTTCGCCGGTCTGCTCATCCTGGTCGCGGTGAGCGTCTATGTCATCTTCGGCCGGGACGTCGATCCTCCCAACGACGCAGACCTGCTGCCCGTCTTCCGCCAGGTCGCGGCGGAGGAGAACGGTTTCCACCTCGTTGACTTCACCGAGGAGGATCTCACGGGGACCGATGAAGCGGAGGAGTTGTGGGAGCTCTTTGTCCGCGGACGGGACCTGGATCCAATGACCGAAGGCTCTGCGGAGGAGGGGAGCGACGCGCCGGATTCCGGGGACGAAAACGTCGGTGAAGAGGCTGCGGACGATGACTTCGAGCCGATCTTCGTCGAGGGCTGGGACGAGGCGCTCGCGCGGAAGATCGTCGCGGACAACGCCGCGTACCTGGGGCGCCTCGATGACTGTCTCGCGCGGCCGGACTTCGCCATCAAGGTAGACGATCCGGCGGATCCCGATTTCGGGTACCTGAGCGCGTGGCGCGATCTGGTCTCTATCGTCCAGTTGAAGACCGCCCTGCTGATGCTCGACGAGAAACCCGAGGCGGCGATCGCCGAATGCGGCAAGATCCTCCGGTTCGGGCGGCGCATTCAGAGGTCCCAGGGTGCGTTGCATCACGGATTCTACGGGAATGCCATCATCGTCGCCGGGCTGGAAGCCATCCGCGGAGTCCTGGCGCGATCGGCACCGGAGTCGGACACGCTCAGACGCCTCGCCGATGAGTTGGGTGAGTATGGGGTAGATTCGGCCGCCCTCGTCGACCTCATCCGCGGGGAGTACCTCTTGGCCTCCTCGCTGGTCGACTCTCTCCTGGAGCGGCCTCAGTGGCGGACCGAGGCGCCAGAGGGGTCGTGGTTCGACCGGCTGTTCCTGCGCTTGACTTTCAAGCCGCAGAAGACGAAACAGATCATCGCTTCTGAGTATCGCAGCCTCCTCGAGTATTGCCAATCGCCTGGGACGCAGGTCCAGCCCCCTCCCGAGCCAGAGCTCGACGTCTTCAACCTGCGCGGAGCCGAGGTGTATTCCATCCTATCCCCGACCCCGTGGGGCCCCATATATTTTCGTCTTGTCCGCGGCCAGGACTTCTTCCTCCGCGCCCACCGGCTGCTGCTCGCCCTGCGCTGCCACGAGATGGAGCAGGGCTCGCTTCCGGAGTCGCTCGA
>JAFGKN010000416.1 GCA_016928605.1 Planctomycetota bacterium
GCATCGCCCCCGCTCGATGATCATGAAGGTTCCCGCGACAGCACGCGATCGGCTCCCCCTCCAGGGCGAGGACGAGGATGTCGCTCTACGCAGCATCCTCGAAGGAACCGCCACCGAGACGGGCAAACGGTTCTTCAACGCCCTCGTCGAGAGCCTTGCCAGGGCGCTGAACACCTGCGGGGCGTGGGTCACCGAGTATCTCGAGGATTCCAGGCGGCTTCGCTCTCTCGCGTTCTGGATGAACGGCCGGTGGATCGAGGAGTACGAGTACGACGTCGAAGGGACTCCCTGCGAGGTGGTCATCGCCGACAAGCGGATCGTGCATTACCCGGAGAACATCGTCGCTCTCTTCCCGCGGGATCCTGACCTCCCGAAGCTCCAGGCGGTGAGCTACATGGGAGCGCCGCTCTTGAGCCCCGAGGGGACGATCCTGGGGAACCTGGCGGTCCTCGACACGCGCCCGCTCCCGCAGAGACCTCGGTACCAGGCTCTCATCCGGATCTTCGCCGCGCGGGCGGCGGCGGAGGCCCAGCGGCTGCGGGCCGAGTCCGAGCTCCAGAGGAGGGAAGAGGAGCTGGCGCGCCTCGTCGAGAGCGCCATGGACGGCATCATCCAGCTCGACGGCGACCTCCGCGTGCTCCGGGTCAACTCCGCCGCCGAGAGGACGTACCGCCTGAGGGCCGCAGATCTCGTCGGGCGCAGCTTCACGGATTTCCTCTCGCAGGAGGGAAGCCGCCGGCTCCGGTCGCTCGCCGCGGAGCTCGAGAGCGCCGAGGCTGATCGGAACCGGCTCTGGATCCCCGGCGGGCTCGACTCCATCCGAGGAGACGGAGATCCTTTCCCGGCCGAGACCACGCTCTCGAGATTCGAGATGAACGGGAGCGCCTACTACACGCTGATCCTTCGCGATGTCAACGACCGGACCGAGGCCGAGCGCCGGATCCGATCGCTGACCCTCGAGACCGAGTACCTGCGCGAGGAGTTCGACGTCCTCGGCCAGGTCGCTGACCTCGTCGGTCGCAGCCGGCCGTTCATCCAGGTCCTCGAGGACATCCGGCAGGTCGCGGTCACCGACTCCACGGTGCTCCTCTGCGGGGAGACGGGAACGGGCAAGGGAGTCGTCGCGCGCGCTATCCACGCCGCGAGCCTCCGCCGCGACCGGCCGCTGGTGAAGGTCAACTGCGCTGCGATCCCGGCGAGCCTCATCGAGAGCGAGCTCTTCGGCCACGAGAAGGGGGCCTTCACGGGAGCTGCGGAGAGGCGCGAGGGGCGCTTCAGCCTGGCGGATGGCGGCAGCATCTTCCTCGACGAGATCGGAGAGCTTCCCCTCGAGCTCCAGCCCAAGCTGCTGCGGATTCTGCAGGACGGTGAGTTCGAACCCGTGGGGAGCTCGACGACCCGCCGGGTCGATGTCCGCGTGATCGCGGCCACGAATCGAGATCTCCAGCGCGCGATCCGAGATGGGCAGTTCCGGGAGGATCTGTACTACCGGCTCGATGTCTTCCCGATCCATCTGCCCCCCCTCCGCGAGCGCGGCGACGATGTCGTCCTGCTGGCGGAAGCCGTAGCCAGAAAGCTCGCCCGGAAGATGGGCCGCAGGATCGAGCCGCTCTCCTGCGCCTGCATCCGGCGCCTGAAGTCCTACGGCTGGCCCGGCAACATCCGCGAGCTCGAGAACGTGATCGAGAGGGCGATGATCACCTCTCGGGACGGATGCCTCGACCTCGAGCGGGCTCTCCCGGAGTCCGGTCCGGCTTCGAGCGCAGAAGCGCCCCCCGCGGAGCCGGGTCCCGGCGCCCGCATCCTCACCTCCGGAGAGATCGAGGATCTCGAGAGGTCCAACATCACCCGGGCGCTCGAGACCGCCGGATGGAAGGTCTCCGGCGAGAGGGGCGCCGCCCGGCTCCTCGGGATGAACCCTTCCACCCTGAGCTCCCGCCTCCGGAGCCTGGGGATCCGGCGCCCGCGCAGCTGAGAGCCCGTGGCGCTCGCCGCATCTCGTGAAACCGATCGCGGATTCTCGCGACTCGTGGATTCCGGCGACCGCCGCTCCTCGCGCTTCCGACGGCAACTCCATTCGTCAAAGCATCTTGACCAAATTCCGCGGCTCTGGCACGGCGGCTGCTGAGAGACCCTCCCATGGAGTCGGAGCGATCCGACAGGAACTCGCAACCCTTTCCCCAAGGAGGTCTTTCATGTCGACTCAGCAGACCACGAGCACCATCAACGGCGTCGCGGTGGACAGGCTCTTCGAGACCGTCGAGAACCTGCGCCAGATGCCCGACCTCGCGAGCTTCAAGTTCCGCCAGACCAACCGCTGGATCCACTGCGGGCACAACCGCTCCGAGATCAAGAACTTCTACGGCGCCGGCGAGGAGCAGACGGACCGGAAGAAGCCGTTCGTCCTCGACGCGGACGAGCCGCCGCTCCTGCTCGGCACGGACAAGGGCGCCAATCCGGTCGAGTACCTGCTCCACGCGCTGACGGCGTGCGTGACGACATCCATCGTCTACCACGCCGCGGCGAAAGGCGTCCGGATCGAGGAGCTGGAGTCGCGGACCGAGGGAGACATCGACCTTCGGGGGTTCCTCGGCATCGACGACGCCATCCCCCGCGGCTACCAGGACATCCGCATGAAGTTCAAGATCAAGGCGAACGTCCCGGAGGATCGGCTGGAGGAGATCGTCCGGCTCGGCCCCGCGTTCTCTCCGGTCTTCGACACGGTCACCCGCGCGGTCCGCGTCAACGTCGACCTCGAGCGGTGACGGCGGCGCGCGCCGTCGGGAAACGCGCGGAGGGCATCGCTCGACGACAGCGGCATCACGCTCACGCGCAGGCTCGCATCTCCTCCGCTCCGCGGACGCCGGGGGCCGGGCTGCCGCCACGGCCCTCCCCGGCGCCGCTCCGCTCGCGGTTTCGTTCC
>JAFGKN010000417.1 GCA_016928605.1 Planctomycetota bacterium
ATGCCTACAACACCTGGGAGGGCACCGGCGATTCGTCCCTCTTCTTCTCCTACGATTCGCGGACGCCCTTCTGGTACCGCTGGCTGCAAACTGCCGATTTCCTCCAGCTCTGGAAGGACCGCTGGTACGAGCTGCGCCAGGGGCCGATGGACACGGCGAGCGTGCAGGCGATCATCGATCGGATGACGGGAGAGATCCGTCAGGCGGCCATCCGGGACCAGGCGAAGTGGAATCAGACGACCAACTGGCTAGCTGATGTCACCCATCTGCGGACGTGGCTGACGAACCGCATCCTCTGGATCGACTCGCAGTTCGCCAGGCCGCCTTCCTTCTTCCACGACGGAGTGCAGATCGATCCGCGGACCATCGCGCGCGAGATCGTTGCTCCCGGCTACGAGGTGACGGTGACCGCGCCCGCGGGGACGATCTTCTGCACGCTCGACGGGAGCGACCCGCGGCTCGCCGGAGGGGGGCTTTCCCCGATCGCCCAGCAGTACACGGCCCCCATCGCTGTCGATGCGAACTCGCGGCTCGTGGCCCGCGCCCGGATCTCGACGACCAACTGGAGCGCCCCTGCCGCCGCCACGTTCGTGACGGAGACGCCGCGGCTCGTGATCTCGGAGATGATGTACCATCCCTTCGATCCGCTGCCGTCGAGCCCCTTCGACGCGGAGGACTTTGAGTTCGTGGAGCTCGTCAACACGTCCGCCGGCACTCTGGATCTCTCCGGGTTCCGCTTCACCGCGGGGATCGAGTTCGTCTTCTCGCCGGATGAGCCGTTTCTCCTCGAGCGGGGCGAGTACGCGATCATCGTCAGCAACCTTGAGGCATTCTCCACGCGTTACGATCCGACGGGCATCCGCATCGCCGGGCAGTACGCCGGTCTTCTCAACAACGCGGGAGACCAGATCCGCCTCGAAGGGCCCCTGGGCGAGCCGATCCACGACTTCACCTACAGCGATCTTTGGTATCCGGCGACCGATGGCGATGGCGACTCGCTGAACATCTACGATCCCTGGGACTCGCTTTCCCTCTGGGAGAGCGAGGAGAGCTGGGCGCCGAGCTCGGTCGTGGGCGGCACTCCGGGCCGCGAGGATCCGGGCCTCTCCTCGGTCGGCGGGCGCCAGCGCCCCTCGGACAGCAACCAGGATGGAGCGGTGGATCTCTCGGACGCGATCTCGCTCCTGATCCGTCTCTTCACGGACGGATCGCTGGCGCTTCCCTGCGAGGGGATGAGCCTCCAGGAGGGCGGCAATCTGCTCCTTCTCGATGCGAGCGGAGACGCCTCCGTCGACGTGTCGGATGCGATCTACCTGCTGAACTACCTCTTCCTCGACGGGCCGCCGCCGTCGCTCGGCTCGGACTGCATCCGCATCGAGGGCTGCCCGAGCGCCTGCAGCTTCTGATCCCTGTCGTGCTTCACGGGCAGTCGATGTCGTCAGCCGTCGGATCGACCCCGAGACCCGGATAGGGCGGCGGCGGCGGCGGGCCTCCGCTGAAGAGATAGAGCAGCGTGAAGACGGCGTCGGAGATGTCGAGCTCTCCATCGTCGTTCGAGTCGGCGGCATCACCGCACTGTGTCGGCGGGCCGCCCTGGAAGAGAGCGCTCAGGTGGAAGATCGGATCGGTGAGCTCGACCTTCAGGTTGGAATCCGCATCGCCTCGGATGAAGAGACCGCCGGCGATGACGGCCACGCTGCCGTCGATGGTGAAGGGGCGAACGCCTCCAGGGTCTCCCGCGGGGGTGAAGATGAGCTGGATGGGCGGGGATCCCGCCAGCTCCTCGACATGGAGCACGATCTCCGTGCCCGCCACGGCGGCTGCGTCGATGGCTGCGAGGATCAGTGCGATGCGCTGGCTGTCGCCCGCGGGGATGCTGTTCTCGGGATCGTCGCCGAGCTCCATGACGACGCCGAAGGTCGCGATGCCCGACTCGTTGTCGATCGACGGAGCGGCGAAGTCGGCCCCCGCTGCGGCCGTCCCCTCGACGGAGAATCCCTCGACCGCGAGCAGCGCCGGATCGTAGGCGAGCGCGAAGGAGAAGCCCGTGAGCGGCTCGTCGCTCGAAGCCAGGACGTCCACGCCCACGCCGCGCTGGCCGGCTCGTCCAGCGGCCGGCCCGAAGGCGAGGATCTTCCGCGTGTACATGAAGGCTCCCGGCAGCACCGATGTGGTGAGTCCCTGCACGAGCTCGACATCCACGGCGCCGCCGCTCGCGGCGGGAGGAAGCCTGCCGATCAGCGTCTGCGTGTCGATGAAGAGGAGGTCCACGACCGGCGCTCCTCCGATCAGCACTCCCGCGTCCGGGTTGAGGCTCACTCCGCGAAAGACCATGTCGATGCCGCCCTCCGCCGGCCCCAGATCCGGCTCGACCTCGAGCAGCTGCGGCGGAGGCCCGCCGTAGTGGTACGCATCCTCGGCGATCGCGGTGCCGATCTCGTTGGTGAGCGTGACATCGGCCGGTCCCTCTGCGCCGGCGATCATCGAGGAGACGCGGATTACTCGCGCGCTCTCCACGTCGTACCTTTCCCTCGAGACCGAGAGGCCGCCGATGCGCAGCGTCGTGTCGCTGGTCCAGGTGAAGTTGGAGCCGCGGATGAGGATCTCCTCGCCGCCGAGCGTCGATCCGCTGGCCGGCTCGAGAGCAGCGATGGAGGGCGCGATGTCGACCGCCCCCCGCAGCCCGTAGATGTACTCGACGCCGGCGCGGTCGTCGGCGTGCAGCGTGCGCAGTGTGAGGCCGCGGTTGGTGGCGCTCGCGTACATCGTCGCCTCCCGGATCGGCGTGTGATCGAGGCCGAGCGCATGGCCGAGCTCGTGGATCGCGACGCCCGCGATGTCGTACGTCCCCGACCCCGGATCCTGAGGCCCGTTCCACCGGTTGTCGAAGCCCTGCGTACTCCCGAAGAAAACGATGTCGAAGGCGGTGATCCGGTTGCCGATGCCGTCGATGAGAGTGGCGGCGAGCGCGTCGCCTCCGTCGATGGGCGAGAAGCTGATCGTGTTCCGGCCGTCCGAGAGGTCGAAGCCGGCGCGCGTGCTCGTGCCGCGGTCCTCGAACTCGAAGGCGGCGGCCGACTGGTCGCGCCAGGCGGCGGCGGCGCCGCGCAGGATCTCGAGCTGCTGCTCCGCCGAGCCGCTCAGGGCGGTGTCGGGGAAGTTGGGGTTGAACCAGACCGGCGCCTCGCCGGTGAGCCAGCGGACGCCCAGGGTCACGTACGCCTCGAGGCGGAGAGCCGGCGCGAGCGCGACGAGCAGCCAGAGCGGCAGGCTCCTGGAGACCGGGCGGTGCGCAGCGAGC
>JAFGKN010000418.1 GCA_016928605.1 Planctomycetota bacterium
CGAGCGCGCCCGGCGATCCGCGCTCGAAGAGCGCGGCCATGGCCATCGCGAGGAGAAGCGCGGCGCCGAACACGACGAGCGCGAGAGGCACTCCCCACGGGACTCCGAGCAGAGCGAGCAGCAGAGAAGCGCAGAAGATGATGCCTCCGTCGCGGATCCGCTTTCCTCGCGCCCGGCGCACCTCGCCGCCCGGTTCGCGCGCGCAGCAGCCGCGGCGGTCCATCATGATCCGATCCCCAGCCAGATGAAGCCGATGACCGTGCTCCCGGCGAGAAACCAGGCCGCATAGACGAGGATCCAGCGCAGGCGCAGGACGCTCGAGAGGAGGATGAGCGAGAAGAGGCTGACGCCGGGGCCGGCGAGCAGGAACGTCAACACCGCCGCGGGCTCGAGCCCCTGGCGCACGAGAGATGCCGCGACCGGCACCTCGGCGCACGAGCAGAGGTAGAGCGCCGTGCCCGCCAGCGCCGCGAGCGGCACCGAGAGAGGGCCGCTCAGGTGGCGCGTCACGGTGGAGGGATCGAGCGCGGCCGACAGGATCCCGCCGAGCGCCGTGCCGAGCGCCACGTAGGGGAGGAGCGAGACGAAGGTCCGGCCGCCCGCGTGGAGCGCGATGCCGATCCGCGAGGCCGCCGAGCGAGGCCCCTCCCACGCCGCGGGGCTCGCGCTCGCTGCTGCGCCGCAGCCGCAAGTGCCCCTCAGCCGCGCGAGCGCGGTGGGGCTCCAGCGGGCGGCGATGAAGCCGATCCCGCATCCCAGGACGATCGCGCCGAGGAGCCTCCCCATCGCGAGACCGGTTCCCATCACCCCCGCGGTGAGCACGAAGGACGCCGGGTTGACCATCGGCGCGGCGGCGAGAAACGCGAAGACGGGCCCCGGCGCGACGCCTCCAGCGAGGAGCCCCAGCGCCACCGGCACGACGCCGCAGGAGCAGACCGGCAGGACGCAGCCGAGCGCCGCGCCCGCCACGATGGCGAGGGGCGACCGGCCGAGCCTCGCCAGAGCGGCGGCTCGACCGCCGAGGGAGCTGAGCACTCCGGCGAGCAGCACTCCGAGCGCGAAGAACGGGAGCACCTCGAGGAGAAGCTCGAGCGAGGCGGCGAGCGCCGCGAGGGAGATCTCCATCAGCCGGTCCATCATCGGGCTCCCCCGTGCTCCGCGACCCGGTACACGCGGCACTCGCCGGCGGTGATGACCACGAGCAGGCTGCCGCCGTCGTCGGTGACGAGGCCGTCGATCTCATCCGCGAGCGTGACGAGCCGCCTCGGCGCCGTTGCCCCGGCGGGGAAATCGTGGATCTCTCCCTCTCCGAGCGCGAAGAAGAGCCGGCCTTCCGATGCCGCCGCGGCGCTGATCGTCCCGCGGCAGAGCGCGTTCCACGCGCCGGGGCTTGCCTCCCGCCAGATGCCTGCGCGCGTCGCCAGCACAGGCTTCCGATCCAGGGTGAAGGCGCCGATCAGCGGGGCGCGCTCCTCCCAGACCCTCTCGCCCTTCCCGCCCGGCGCATAGCGTCTCGCCTCCGCGCCCGGAAAGACGGCGAGAAAGCCGGCGGCGCCCGGCAGGCTCGCGTGCGGGAGGAATCCGTCCACCACGAAGAGATCGCGCGTCTCGCGCGGCCGCGGGCAGGCGATCACCCGCAGGTCGGTGCCTGCCTGGAGGAGCACCTCGCCGAGGCCGTCGCCGTCGAGGTCGCCGCAGGGTCCCGCCCAGAGCGAGCGGCCCGTCACCGGCACTTCCCAGAGCACGGCTCCGGTCCGTCCGCTGAAGCACTCGGCCACGTTGCACCCGCAGCCGACGAGATCGACCATGCCGTCGCCGTCGACGTCGCCTGCGAGATGGAGCGAGATGAGACAGCCATCGCTCTTCGCGCTGCGCCACTCGGATGCACCGCTCCTCGCCGAGATGCAGCGGATCTCCGCCGGGCCGGCGATGACCGCGAGATGCTCGACGGGCTGCCGAGCATCCGGCGGAGGAAGCAGGCCGGAAAGAGGAGCCGGTGCGGACCGGATCAACTCGACGGCCTGGATCCTGGCGGGCACCTCGAGCGCTCCGCGGGACTCGCGCATGCGGTGCGTCCAGAGGATCTTGCCATCCGCCGGGCGGTGCGCGCGCAGCTCGGTCCCCTGGGGGATCAGGACGGCGTGCGCCGTGACGAGGCACGCCCGCTGCTCGCCCAGATCTCCGCGCCACAGGAAGGCGAGCGCCGTCAGGAGGAGGGTGGTCGCGGGATCGTTCATGGTCTCGTGGACGCGGCGGGACTCGAGCGCGCCGCAGCGCCGGCGGCGGTGGATGGATGATAGCTCACGCTGCGCTCGCTGTCTCGCGAGGCGCTCTCTGCTTGGCTCAGCTTGCCATGAGAGCCTGCGGCCGTCGAGCCCAAGCCTTTGCCCGACTCTGCAGTCCGTCGAGAGCAGGACTGAAATCGCGCAGGCGAGCGCTCCCGTCCTCCGTCAGATCGTGCGCAAATCTGCTGGAGGTTTGCGCAATCTTGTCTTGCCGCGCGCCGCGGGTCGGTGGTAGCTTCGGGGCTCGTCGATTCCTTCCGGCGCGGGCGGGCCCCTGCGGACGCGAGCCCTCTCGACCATCGCCCGTCTCGCCGCACCGGCTACTGGAGAGGAGCGGAGACATGAGCGTGCTGAACCAGAAGATCAAGATCGGCTTCATCCCGGCCAACCGCGGCTTCTTCAGCTCGGAGCTGGCCGCGAAGATGCGGGGAGCCACCATCCGCGCGATGGAGTCCCAGGGCATCGAGGTCGTCGTGCCCGCCCCCGAGCAGACCGAGGTGGGCTGCGTCGGGAACCTGAAGGAGGCCGAGCTCTGCGCGCGCCTCTTCCGCGACGCCGA
>JAFGKN010000051.1 GCA_016928605.1 Planctomycetota bacterium
CGGCCACTGCCTCGGACTCGGCCACTGCCTCGGACTCGGCCACGGTCTCGGACTCGGAAGCGGCCTCGGTCTCGGCCACTGCCTCGGAATCGGCCACGGTCTCGGCCTCTGCCTCGGTCTCGGTCGCGGTCTCTGCCCCGGCCTCTGCCTTGGAGCCGCCGGCGGGCGCCGCCGGGGGAGCGCAGCGGCGTGGCCGCGTGGCTGGCCGCGCGGACAGCGCGGTTTACAGGGCAGGAGGCATGTGATAGAATCCGCGCTTTCACGTCGAGGTGCGCTGTGAGCTTTTCAGGGATGATTCTCTTCTTCTGCGGCGATGTGTGCGGCTCTCGCTTCGGCCGTCCTCACCATCACCCGCATGCGACGAGAGGAGATGTCTTGCACGTCGCACCCTGAGCCGCCTTCCGGTTCGCCGCAAGAGTCTCCCCGTGACCGAGGTTGCGGGATTTTTTTTTTGGAGCCTGCCCGACTGCCATGAAGCTCAAGCTGGGCCTTCCCAAGGGGAGCCTGCAAGACGCCACCTTCGCCCTCTTCGCCAAGGCCGGATTCACCTTCGCGGTCTCTTCCCGCTCCTACTATCCTTCGGTCGATGACGAGGAGATCGATTCGATGCTCGTGCGCGCGCAGGAGATCGCGCGGTACGTGGAGGACGGCGTCTTCGATGCCGGCATCACGGGCAAGGACTGGATCCTCGAGAACCGGGCCGACGTGCACGAGGTCCTCGATCTCTGCTACTCCAAGCAATCGATGCGGCCCTGCCGGTGGGTGCTCGCGGTCCCCGTGGACTCCGCGGTCCAGACGGTTCGGGATCTCGAGGGCAAGAGGATCGCCACGGAGGTGGTGAACCTGACGCGCGACTACCTCCGGCGCAGCGGCGTCGAGGCGGAGGTGGAGTTCTCCTGGGGCGCCACGGAGGTCAAGGTCCCCGACCTCGTCGACGCCATCGTGGAGATCACGGAGACGGGGTCCTCGCTGCGGGCGAACAACCTCCGCGTCGTCGAGGAGATCCTCACCACCACGCCCCGGCTGATCGCGAGCCACGGGAGCTGGAAGGACCCCTGGAAGCGGGAGAAGATCGAGAACATCGCGCTGCTGCTCGGGGGTGCCATGGCGGCCGAGGGACGCGTCGGACTCAAGCTCAACTGCCCGCGGGACAGGGTCCATGACGTGATCCGCGTTCTTCCGGCGATGAAGCAGCCCACGGTTTCCGAGCTGCTCGAGGGGGAGTGGGTGGCCCTCGAGACGATCCTCCAGGAGCGGGAGGTCCGCAAGCTGATCCCCCTCCTGAAGAAGGCGGGCGCCCAGGACATCATCGAGTATCCTCTCAACAAGGTCATCTACTGAGCCATGTTGCCCCGAGATATCAGTCAGAGCGTCGCCCGGGTCATCGAGGACGTGCGCCGGCGCGGCGACGAGGCCCTGCTGGAGTACACGCGCCGCTGGGATGCCGTCCAGCTCACGGCGGACACGCTGCGGGTGAGCGAGTCCTCGCTCTCCGTGCCGCCCGCGGACTCGGACTTCACGCGCGCTCTGCGCCGTGCCGTCCAGCGCATCCGGCGCTTCCACCTGCGCGTCCGGCCGAGGAGCACGATCTTCGAGGACGAGGACGGAGCGATCCTCGGGATGCGCTGGACTCCGATCCGGTCGGTGGGCCTCTACGTCCCCGGCGGCAAGGCGAGCTACCCGTCGACCCTCGCGATGACTGCGATCCCGGCCCAGATCGCCGGGGTGGAGCGGATCGTCGTCGTCTCGCCGCCCGGCCCCGACGGCGAGGTGAGTCCACAGGTGCTCCTGGCGGCCCGCCTGCTCGGCCTGGACGAGCTCTACCGCGCGGGCGGAGCGCAGGCCATCGCCGCTCTGGCGTTCGGCACCGAGACGATCCCGCGCGTCGACAAGATCTTCGGACCGGGAAACGCCTTCGTCGCGGAGGCCAAGAAGCAGCTCTTCGGAGAGGTCGGGATCGATCTCGTCGCGGGACCGAGCGAGGTCGTGGTCTACGCCGACGACAGCGCGGATCCCGACTGGATCGCCGCCGACCTGATGGCCCAGGCCGAGCATGACGAGGCGGCGTGCGTGACGTTCCTCGCCGCGAGCACGCCCCTGATGGAGGCTGTGAGGAGCTCGCTCGAGCGGCTGGTCGTCGATGAGCCGCGCAGGGCGACCATCGAGACATCCATCAGGATGCACGGCGTCTTCGAGGTCGTCGGGGACGAGAAGCAGGCGGCCGATCGCATCAACGAGATCGCGCCGGAGCATCTGACGGTCCAGATCGCCGAGCCCTGGAAGTTCCTGCCCCTCGTCCGGAACTCCGGAGCGATCTACCTCGGGAAGGAGAGCTCGGTCGCCATGGGGGACTACTACCTGGGGCCGAATCACGTGCTGCCCACGGGCTCCACGGCGAGGTTCGCGTCATGCCTCTCCGTGGAGGACTTCATGAAGAGATCCAACCTGGCCTGCATCAACATGGCCTTTCTCCGAAGGCACGGCGAGCACGTGGAGGAGCTCGCCTTCGGTGAGCGCCTTCCCGCTCACGCCACCTCGGTCCGCCTGCGGCGAAGCGGATCGTCCGGCCTCCGGGCGCGGCCCGGCATCCGCTCGGTGACGCCCTACGCGATCGTCGAGGAGCAGGCCGAGGTGAAGCTGAACCAGAACGAGTGCCCGTGGGACATCCCGGCGGAGATCAAGGACGAGGTCGCCCGGCGGCTGCGCGATCTGCCCTGGAACCGCTATCACCAGAAGCAGCCGGCCGAGCTTCTGCGCCGGATCGCCGAGGACTCGGGCCATCCCGTCGGCGGGATCCTGGCGGCGAGCGGATCGAATCTGCTCCTGCAGTGGATCTTCGAGGCGTACATCCAGCCGGGGAGCGCCGTGGTCTTTCCCGAGCCCTCCTTCGCTCTCTACCGGCTCTGGGCGGAGGTGACCGAAGCTCGCGTCCACGCGGTCTCGCTCCGCGGCGACATGAGCTACGACGTCGATGCCTTCCTCGCGGCGATCCGCGAGGAGGCGTGCCGGCTCGCCGTGCTCTGCCTTCCGAACAACCCGACGGGGAGCGAGATGGAGGTCGCCGCCGTGCAGGCTATCGCGCGGGCGGCCCGCGATGTCGGAGCGCTGCTCGTCATCGACGAGGCGTACCGCGAGTTCAGCGATCCGCGCCTCGACCGGAGCGAGCTGGCGCGCGAGCACGACAACATCGTGCTCGTGCGGACGTGCTCCAAGGCCTTCGCGGCCGCGGGCATGCGCCTCGGATACGCGCTGGCTCCGCCCGCTGTCGCGGAGGAGCTGCGGAAGATCGTGCCGCCCTTCCATCTCAGCCTCTTCAGCGCGGTCCTGGGGCAGGTGCTCTGGGAGAGAAAAGACCTCTTCGATGCGAGAGTCCAGAAGCTGGTCGAGGAGCGCGATCGCATGATGGCCGCCGTCCGCGGGCTGCCCGGCATCGAGGTCTATCCGAGCTGGGCGAACTTCTTCATGTTTCGCCTCGAGGGAGCCGAGAGGGTATACGAGGGCCTCCAGCGCCAGGGGATCCTCGTGCGCCGGCCGGCCGGCGGGGGGGATCTCGCCCATTGCCTCCGGGTCAACGTGGGCACGAGCGAGGAGAACCAGAGATTCCTGGAGGCTCTCGAGGGCCTGGTGGGTGTTTAGCATCTAGAGAGAGGTTCCGCTGCGGCGGATTACCGGAATCGAACAGGAGTTGAGTCGGATGGCCACGACGGATGCCCCTCGAGTCGCCGAGGTGCGCCGCGAGACGCGCGAGACGCGGATCTCCCTGCGGCTCCACCTCGATGACCCCAGCCGGACCTCCATCTCCACAGGGGTCGGCTTCTTCGATCACATGCTCTCGACGCTCGCCGTCCACGGGCGTCTCGGCATCGAGCTCGAGGCGCAGGGGGATCTGCACGTCGACCAGCACCACCTGGTGGAGGACGTGGGCATCGCGCTGGGCACCGCCGTCCGCAAGGCTCTCCAGGGCGATCTGCGCATCCGGCGCTTCGCCTCGGCGCTCATCCCGCTGGACGAGTCGCTCGCCCGCGCGGTGGTGGACGTCAGCGGCCGCGCGTATCTCCATCTCGGCGCGGAGATCGCTCGCGCTCGTGTGGGCGAGTTCGACACCGATCTCGTCGAGGAGTTCTTCCGGGCCTTCGTCGCGAACGCGCGGATCAATCTCCACCTCGACCTCCTCCGCGGCACGAACGCGCACCACCAGATCGAGGCGCTCTTCAAGGCGGCGGCCGTCGC
>JAFGKN010000419.1 GCA_016928605.1 Planctomycetota bacterium
GCTCGCAGGCATCGGTTGTCCATGGATCTCGCCGGTTCTTCTTCCGCCGCCGCCGGGGAGCATCGACGCTGTCCTTCAAAGGCGGACAGTGTCTTCCGGTCTCCGGGTGCTACTCCTCCTCGCAAGGAGCGTGCGACTCGCAGGTCAGCTCGTCCGGAGTGGGATCCCTCCCGCACTCCGTCCAGGGATCGTCCGGCCGCAGGCCGCCTAGGTAAAGGTGGTTCAGGAGGTACACCGCGTCCGAGAGATCGACAAGGGAGCTGTCGTTGGTGTCCCCGGCCTTCATGCACGTCAATACGGAGCCTCCCGTGTACAGATAGCTCAGGATGTAGACCGCATCGCTGAGATCCTGTCTGCCGTCGGCGTTGGCATCACCCCGCAGGTAGAGAGTCTCAGGAGGCGGTTCCTCCTCCACGGGCGGCGTCGGGTCGTCCTGGGGATCCGGGTGGCTGATCACCGTGTAGAAGTTGATCTCGCTCGGCGTGTCCGCGCCGTCGGCGGGCTCGTTCGAGCTGTTGATCTCCCCCTTGGCGGCGATGCAGATCTCGCGGGTCGTCATGGCCGCGCTCGGGCGGTAGGTCCGCAGGGGTGTTCCCACTCCCGCGGTGGTCTCGAAGTTCACGAAGGGGAAGAAGGTCGGCGTGAGATAGACGAAGGCCTCCTCCCCCTCGTCGAACGCCAGGACGCGCGCCGCCGTCTGAGTCTGCAGGGTGCCGATGTTGACCTCGTAGGTGACGACGAGGCGGTTCAGGGCATCGACCGCGAGATTGACGCGGTTCAGCTCCGGCCGGAAGACCTCCTCGTCGGTCCCACCGAGGTCTTCCGTCAGCTCGTTCACGTTTGTCTGGGCCACGTAGAGCCGCGCCTCCGCATCATAGACCGCCACGCGGACATCGGATCCGCTCACGCCCGCCAGGAAGACGTACGTGCTGTTGATGTGCGAAGCGATGCGTGTGCCGTCGCCCCTGCCGGTGTCGAAGGTGACGGGATTGCCCAGCGGATCGACCAGATCGACGCTGTGCTGGTCGATCTGGCCCTGCAGCTCGCCGCCGTTGTCGTAGAACTTCAGCACGCCGCCGAGGCGGACGCAGAAGCCGCCCTTGAACGCCGCGACGTTGGACCAGATCTGGCCGGCGCCGATGACGAAGGTGTCCTTCACGATCGACCCGTCGGGAGCGATGATGACCGCGGTGGCTCCCCGCTCCCCCAGGTGCAGGTTGGACTTGTCGTCCACCACGACGACAAAGTTGCCGTCGTCCAGAGCGGTCAGATCCCCGCCGAAGCGGCTGATCTCATCCGTTCCCGGGTTCCCGGAAGTCAAACGTCCGTTGATCGCGTCAAGAGCCCTGCACTGCATCGTCTGCTCGAGAGACTCGGCATCGAGGCTGTACGTCTGGACCGTCGCGAAGCGGCCCTGGCGGATCACACCCGTGTCCCAGCGGTCGTCCTCCCAGAAGTCGGGGTACTCGTTCGCGGATGTCTCTCCCCCCGCGATGAAGTTCACCGCGCCCGGCCGCTTGTCCCCCGCGACGCGGCCGGGGTTGCCGTTCTGCCGGTAATTGTTGATGGGCCCCGCGTAAGGCGCGCCCTCGTCCGTGAAGAAGGCTTCTCCCTGCCGGGGCTCGCCGCCCGCGACCGGCTGGAGCATCACCACGTAGCGCTGCATTCCCTGCGCCGCTGGCTCGGCGTACGTGTTGCCCTCGATCAGAAACACGCTGTTCCCCAGCACGCTGGCGAACGGCTCCCAGTTGCCGAGAGCGCTCAGCCCTGCGTTGTCGTGAACGAGGGTGTCCGGCACGATTCGATCCAGCTCGGCCGTCTCGATCCCTCCCGGCACGAGATCCTGCCCCTGAACAGAGCCCGCACAGGCCAACATCGCCGCGCACAGAACGGTCCATCTCCGGGCGGAACGCTTCATCGCCGCAGCCTCCTTCCTCCTCCTCGAGAGCCAGGAAATCATCTCTATCCGTCTCCCCCGGGTCAGCGGTGCGATGCGCCTGGATCGGAGCATCCGGGCGTCGCCTGCGGCGGAGGGCAGGGACGGATCCTACTCGACAGGTGACACAGGGTGATTATCGCCCTCTCATCTCGGGCCTGTCAACGATCCTCTGCCAGAACCGGGCTCTCTGTGCGTTCACCGCGGATGTCCGCGGAGGATCCAGTCTTTCTCCGCTACCCTCGGCAGCGCTGAGCGGTTACATTCTCCTGGAGTGCAGCAGAGAGCGATGCGCACCGGCCGCCGCGCTCCGGTGGCAAGATGTGGATCCGCCAGAAGACTTCGAGGACCGAGAACGCAGGAGGACACCGAACATGAAAGAAACAACGACGAACCGCGATCCGAAGAGCAGCAGCGCCCTCCTGAGCCGCCGGAGCTTCCTCGGAGCCGGCGCGGCAACGGCCGCCTGCGCCGGCGCTTTCTGGACCGGAGGGACTGTCCGGGCCGCGGGCGAGGACAGCGCCGCAGCTCCGGTCGTGCGGCCTCCCGCGGGCAAGCGGATCCTCCTCTCGTGCAAGCTGGGGATGATCCCGCGAGAGCTCGAAGGAAAGGCTCTCTCCCTCGCCGATCGGCTGCGGCTCGCCGCGGAGGCGGGCCTCGACGGCGTCGACCTCGACCAGGCGGCGGATTGCACGCCGGAGGAGGCGCGCCGTGCCGTCCAGACGTCCGGTGTCTTCGTGCACAACGCCATCAACCACGCGCACTGGAGCCAGCGGCTCACCAGCGCCAAGGCGGAGGAGCGGGACCAGGGGAGGATGAACATCGAGCACTGCATCCGCGTCTCCCACGCCGCGGGGGGCAGCGGCGTCCTCATCGTGGTGGGGAGCGGGAATGACGGCCCCGCCGACGTCATCGAGGAGCGCTGCCGGGCGGAGATCAAGAAGCTCCTGCCGCTGGCTGCTTCTCTAGGCCAGATGATCCTCGTCGAGAACGTCTGGAACAGGATGCACTACGAGCACGACAAGCCTCCCGAGCAGACTG
Source organism: Planctomycetota bacterium (assembly GCA_016928605.1). GTDB lineage: Bacteria > Planctomycetota > UBA8108 > UBA8108 > UBA8108 > JAFGKN01. The sequence goes on from JAFGKN010000419.1 coordinate 2,978, forward strand.
CCGAGCCCTTCATCCGCTTCGTGGACAGCTTCAACAGCCCGTGGGTGGGGATGTACTACGACATCGGCAACCACTGGAAGTACGGGCAGCCGGGCGAGTGGATCCGCGCCTTTGGCCGGCGCTGCGTGAAGCTGGACGTGAAGGGATTCAGCCGCGCCAGCAGCAAGTTCACCGACATCGGCGAGGGCGACCTTCCGTGGAAGGATGTGCAGAAGGCGCTCGATGAGATCGGCTTCACCGGCTGGGCCACGGCCGAGGTGGGCGGCGGAGACGTGAAGCGGCTCACGCTCGTCCGGCAGCAGATGGAGAAGGCGTTCGGGATCTGACTCTCGATCCGCGGGACGAGAGGCTCGCAGCGCAGAATCGACGAGCGCCTACTGGGCAGCGGCCTTCTCCCTCGCGGCGGCCTCCTCGGCGTCGAGCTTCTTCTCGAGCGCCTTTTTCCACGCCGCGCCGAGATCCTCGAGCGCGACGCCGGTCAGGTCCTTCCAGAGCGCATCGGTGTATCTCCCCTCACGGGCGGCCGCGTTGAGCTCGCGGACGACCTTCGCTCCGTGCTGCTCGACGACCCAGCTCAGGAAGTTGGCGCTCACGCGGTAGCTCGCGTCGTAGCGGGCTCGCGGAAGGGCTCTCCGGGAGATCTCCGCTCCGCGCGACTGCGGCTCGTAGAGGAACCAGCGGATGTAGTCGGCGATTCCCTCGACGAGCCAGCCGGGCGTGCGCGTCGCGCCGCGGCCCCTGCGCCGGGCCAGGCCGTATGCCTGGACGACGTGAACGAGCTCGTGCACGACCGAGCCCTTGGCCTCGCCCCTCAGGTTCTGGCGGTACCAGCTCGCGGCGCACGTGATGCGAGTTCCGCCCGTGGCCGCCACGCCCCGCATGCTGCTGCTGAAGGTGATGGTCACCTTCGCCGCCGGCGTGTATCCCTCGCTGGGCAGCAGCTCGATGATCTTCGGGTACCACTCCTTCACGACAGGAGCCAGCTCGCTCGTCGCCCACTCCGCCAGGTCCGGCGCATCCGAGGTGTCGATGACGATGCGGTGCTTGCTTCCCTCCGTCTCGACGATCGTCGCTCCCTCGGACGCGTAGGGAGTCGCGGCCACGCGGGGAGCGTCCGGCGCGACGACGTCGATCTCGCTGAAGAAGGTGTTGCCGAACGGGTCGTCATCTTCGGTCCGGGAGATGTCGAAGAGGAGATGGCGGATCTCGCCGAGGTTTCCCTCGGGGCCGGTGATGCTGACCGCGTGCTGCCCGCCGGCGGAGCTTCCCTTCTCTCTCGTGTCCACACTGGCGACGAGGCGCCA
>JAFGKN010000052.1 GCA_016928605.1 Planctomycetota bacterium
CAAACCGGAAGCTCTCTCCCTCGCGCTGTATGTCTTCGGCCCACCAGTCGCCCCCGCCCCGCTCCAGGCTGAAGCTGACGACCTTGCCGGTGCGGGTCTCCCGCAGGAATCTCGAGCCGGGATCGTCCGCGTTGTAGACGAGGAAGCCGTCGAGCGGAAGGAGCCCGACGAACTCGCGGAAGGCTGTCTGGATCTCCTCGAAGGACTGGAAATAGTCGAGGTGCTCGGCCTCGATGTTGGTGACGACGGCGGCCCTGGGACGCAGGTTGAGAAAGCTCCTGTCGTACTCGCACGCCTCCGCGACGAAGAAGTCACCCTCTCCGGAGCGCGAGCCGCCTCCCAGCTCCGAATGATCGCCGCCGATGACGCAGGAGGGATCGAGCCCGGCCTTGATCAGCACGCAGGCGACCATCGCGCTGGTCGTCGTCTTGCCGTGGGTGCCGGCGACGGCAATCCCCTTCTTCTCGCCCATCAGGTAGCCGAGGCACTGGGCGTACTTCAGGACACGGATGCGGCGTCGCACGGCGGCGCGCACCTCGGGGTTGTCCCTGGGAACCGCGGCCGAGATCAGCACCAGGTCGGTCTCGGGCGAGATATTCCTGTCCGAGTGGCCGACCCAGCACTCGACGCCGCTGCGGCGGAACTTGGCCAGAACCGGGCTGTCATCCTTGTCCGACCCGGTGATCGTCGACCCCTTCGCCCTGAGCATGCTGGCGAGCCCGCTGCACCCCGATCCGGCCAGACCGACGATGTGCACCCGCTTGAACTGCAAAGGATCCCTGCCCTCGAGCATCGATACGCATCCGTATCTCTGCATGCCCTTCTCTCTCCAACTTCTCTTCCAACCGGCGAAAACCTCGTTCCTCTTGGCTCCATCCGGGCGTCGCGGAGATCGAGGGCCACTGGTTCCCGCCGGGCTCGCGCCGCTGGGGACATCCGGTCTCGAAGACCGGCTTCCCCGCCGCACGCGACGGCGATATGAAACCAGAAGCCGCGACTGGACTCCAGGAAAAAAGTCGCGTCTCTTCTCGAGGCGTCCCGCGACGCCGCCGTGAGCGGGCCGGCTCCACCGTTCGGACGAGAGGAGCGGCTTGAACCCCCGCGCAGGAGGACTCCACCTTCCCCATCCGGGACCGGCCTGCAACGCTTATCGGCGATCCTGAATATCGGCTTGAGGGGAATTTCAAAAAAGCCCCAAGATCGCCAGGCCCGCAGGACGATTCAAGGAGTTTGGCGCCCGCCGGGGACCGGCGGCAGCAGGAGCTTCATGCCGGGCCGGATGAGGATGGAGCCCTTGAGGATGTCCGCGTTCAGCGCCTCGATCTCCCGGTAGCGGCTCTCCTTGCCGAGGATCTCGCGCGCGATCTTGCAGAGGCTGTCCCCCTGCTGCACCTCGTAGACTCTCGCCGACGCGGCCGCATCCGAGCGCCGCTCTCCGGGCTCGCCTCCGCCGGCGCGATGGCCGTCCTCGAGGGAGAGGACGGCACCCTGCCGCGCGTCCACGCCATCCAGCGGGGCATCCACGCCGCCTGAGAAGGCGGCGGCGTCGAGGACCTCGCCGCCGGGCCCGTCCGGAGCGCCGTCGGGGCCGGCGCGATCTGCTCCGCCCAGGTCGTCCGCCGGGGGGAACGTATCGAACGTGGGCTCCTCCGCCTCGTCCCACTCGCCGGGGCCGGGGTCGGCGTAGAGGGAGGGCCGCAGCGCGCGGGCCATGCCGTGAGACGGAGCGGCATCTTCCGGCTCGATGACCGGCTCGACGAGCGCCTCGGGGCCGCGGTAGGAGATCTCGTAGAGCCGGATGCCGTCGACCCCCTCGACCGGGGAGCGAAGCGGTTCGTCGGGAAGGCTGAGCTCCTTCACCTTGCGGGGAGCATCCAGCCAGGAGAGCAGGTCCCCGCTGCGCTGCTGGTAGGTCCAGACCGCCGCGAAGGCCAGCACCATCAGGAGGAAAAGCCGGAATCCTGTCGACATGGTCGCCTGACCTCGAGAAGGAGATTGATCACCGCATCGGCCGCTTCGGGCCGCCCCAGCGAGAGAGCCGCCTGCTCCATGCAGCGCAGCCGCTCGGGCGAGAAGAGGATCTCGCGAAAGACCCGCTCGAGCGAGGAGGCGCCGAGCTCGAGCTCGTCCAGCAGCACCGCCCCGCCGGCCTCCACCAGGGTCCGCGCGTTGTGCAGCTGATGGCGATCGGCGTGGTGCGGGTACGGGACCAGCACGGCGGGCACTCCGAGCACCGTGAGCTCGGCGAGCGTCGTGCCGCCCGCTCTCGCGATCACCAGGTCGCTGTCCGCCATCCAGCGCGGGAGGTCGCTCGAGTAGCTCATGACGAGAGCTTCCCAGCCCCCCTGCCGATAACACTCTTCCATGGCCTCCTTATCGGCAGAGCCGCTCACGTGAATCCACTCTATTTTTTCCCGGAATTGGCTCAGCGCGGGGAGCGCCCCCATCAGGGCTCCGTTCAGCCCTCGCGCGCCCTGGCTTCCCCCCACCACCAGGACCCTGCGCCGACCGCCGGGGCCGCGGGCGCGGCCCCTCCGCTGAGCGGCCGCCTCCCTCACGCTCCGGCGGACGGGATTGCCCGTGACCTCCCGCCGCCCGCGCAGGGCGTCCGCCACCTGCGGGAAGGGACAGGAGACCGCGCTGACCAGGCCGGACAGGAGGCGGTTGACGCGTCCCGGGATCCGATTCTGCTCCAGGAGGACCACGGGGACTCCCTCCCGGCGGGCGGCGATGATGCCCGGCAGCGAAGCGTACCCGCCGAGGCCGATGCCGGCATCGCAGCCCCTGCGCAGGACCGCGCGGACCTGGCGCGCCGCCCGGGGCAGGCCGAGCGCGAAGCGCATCCAGCCTCGCGCTCCCCGCGGCACCGCGAGGTCGAGAGAGCTGAGCGAGAAGCCGGCGCCCTCGAGGATCAGCTTCTCGACCGGCCGGCGGGTGCAGAAGAAGACCGCCTCCAGACCGGGAAAGCGATCGCGGGCGCGCTCGGCGACGGCCACCCCCGGAGTCAGATGACCGCCGGTGCCGCCTCCGAAGAACGCGATCCTCCGCAGCGCTTCGTCCGCTCGTGCCATGCTCGTTCCCGCGGGGGCCATCCCCCTCGCTCCCGTCCAGCGGCCGCGCGCTCGCGCCGGCCGCTCTCGCCTATCCCGTGTCCGCCGGCTCGCCTGAGCAGCCTTCGCCGGACGCTGCCCTCGACTCCGAGATCCTGGCCACCGAGACCAGGATGCCGATCTGGGCGAGGGTCATGCAGAGGCCCGATCCGCCGAAGGTCACGAGAGGCAGCGACATCCCCTTGGTCGGGGCGCTCCCCGTCACGACGGCGATGTTGACCAGGGCCTGGTAGCCGATGGACATCGTGATGCCCGAGGCGAGAAGGAACCCGAACCTGTCCTTCGCCCTCAGGGCGATCGCGGCTCCCGACCCGACGAGCACCGCGAAGAGCAGGATCACACCGAGGCAGCCGAGGTAGCCGAGCTCCTCTCCGATGACCGCCAGGATGAAGTCGGTGTGCGCCTCCGGGAGATACCGCAGCTTCTGCACGGAGGCGCCGAGCCCCACGCCGTCGAGCCCGCCCGAGCCGAGCGCGATCAGGGAGTGTCTGATCTGGTAGACGCCCTCGGAATCCAGCAGCCCCTGAAATCTCCTCTCGACCGTCTCCCAGTGATTCTGCAGGTAGATCGCTAGGACGGGGACGAACGCCCCGGCGCTCGCCAGGAGATAGAAGATCTTCATGCCAGCGATCAGCATCAGGCCGACAGCGAGCGCGAAGACGAAGACCGCGGTGCCGAGGTCGGGCTCGAGGAGGATGAGGCCGACGACCCCGAGAACCGCGAAGCAGAGCGGGATGAAGCCGCGCAGGAAGCTGCGCATCCGCTCCGGGCGGTTGCTGAGGAACCCGGCGACGAGCATCACCACCGCGACCTTCGCCAGCTCCGACGGTTGGAACTGGAGCCCCCCCAGCGGAAGCCAACGGCGGGAGTGGTTGACCGTGCGCCCGACCTGAGGGATGAGGACCAGGACGAGAAGGACCGCGGCGCTCCCCAGGACCGCCAGGTAGTAGCGGCGGTAGAGGCGGTAGTCGATCAGGGAGAAGAGGAGGCCGACGAGCCCGGCGATCGGCAGCCAGAGGAGCTGCCGCTTCAGGAAGAAGAAGGAGTCGTCCACCGACCAGTAGAAGGCTCCCGCGCTGAAGACCATGACGGTGCTGAGCGTCAGGAGGAGGATCACGCAGACGAGCAGAATCTCGCGAGGCGCGGGCAGACCGCGCCGGGCGCCGCCCGGTTGTGGGGGAGGAGGGGATCCCTTCTCGAGCCATTCAAGCCACTTCATCGGATCCTCAGCGTTATCAGGGAGATCAGCGCCAGGATCGCCCCGGCGATCCAGAACCGGACGGTGACCTTGGTCTCCGCCCAGCCCAGAAACTGGAAGTGATGATGCAGCGGAGCGATCAGGAAGATCCTCTTGCCCCGCAGCTTGAAGGAGAGCACCTGCAGGACGACGGAGAGCGCCTCGGCGACGAGCACTCCGGCGATCAGGACCAGCAGGATCTCCTGCTTCAGCAGGAGCGCCACCGTCCCGATCGCGCCCCCCAGCGCCAGCGCGCCCGTGTCGCCCATGAAGATCTGGGCCGGGTGGCAGTTGAACCAGAGGAATCCGAGTCCGGCGCCCACCAGAGCGCAGGAGAAGACGGCGATCTCCGCGCCACCCTCCACGTGAGGAATCTGGAGCAGGTCGCTGGCGCGCTCGTACCCGGCCAGGAAGGCGAGGGTCACGAAGGTGACGCCGATCAGGATGCTGCAGCCGATCGCGAGGCCGTCGATGCCGTCGGTCAGGTTCACCGCGTTCGACGCCGCCGTGGTCACCAGGATGACCAGGACGACGAAGAGCCCTCCCAGCGGCAGATAGGCGTGCTTGAAGAACGGGAAGAGCACGGCTGTTCCCAGCTCCCCCGCCGCGTGCGGATACTGGACCTCGATCGGAAAGGCGACGAGATAGAGGCCGAGCAGCCCGCCGAGCAGGATCTGGCAGATGAGCTTCGTCCTCGCCTTCAGCCCCTTGGTCCCCCGGCGCAGCTTGATGGAGTCGTCGACGAAGCCCAGCGCACCGAAGGCCAGCAGGATGGCGGGCAACAGATAGGTCCAGCGGCAGCCGGGCTGCCCCCCCAGGAGCGTGGCGACCGGCACCGAGACGAGGATGATCACCCCTCCCATGGTCGGCGTCTGGTTCTTGCCGGCGTGCAGTGCGTTCAGCCGCCCCGAATCGGTGATGCTCGCCTTCTCCAGCGCTCCGGTGGATCGCTGGCGCCGGATGAACCAGCGGCCGAAGATCACGGCGATCGCGAAGGCGATGATCGCGGCCAGCGCGGCGCGGACCTCCGCGTGGCGAAGAAGCCCCAGGCCGCGGAGCACGTCCTCGAGATGATGCAGTTGGTAGAGCAACGATCTACGACCTTTCCCCGGGATCCGCCTGGGCTCGCGCCGCGGCCGCCGCCGCTCCCGGAAACGCCGGCGGCTCTCCGGTCACGGCGCACTCCGCCGCCGCGCCCAGCGGCAGGCCGCCGGCTCCGGCGCAGCCCCTCGCCGCCAGCCGCCTCCTGAGCTCGCGCGCGACGGCCTGAACCCCGCTGCGGTTCGATCCCTTCAGCAGGACGCAGTCTCCTCCGGAGAGCTCCCGGTCGAGCTCGGCCGCCGTCTCGTCCGCCCCGGCGAAGTGCGAGAGCCGAGGAGGCGAGCGCCCCTCGCCGCGGCGGCCCATGGCGTCATCGAAGGCCTCCTCGATCCTCCGCGCCGGCTCGCCGATGGTCACGAGCCAGTCCACCGGCCTGCTCGCGAGGCGCAGCCCCACTTCCTCGTGGAGCCTGCCGGATGCGGAGCCCAGCTCCAGCATCGACCCCAGCACCGCGATCCTGCGGCCGCCCGCGGGCGCGAGATCGGCGAAGGCGTCGATGGCGGAGGCCATGGAGCATGGATTGGCGTTGTACGAATCGTCGACGAGCAGCACGCCGCCGACCTCGTCGACCTGCAGCCGCTGGGGGGGCAGCCGGCAGGCGGCGAGCCCCTCGCGGATCGCGTCCCAGCCGAGCCCCAGATCGCGGGCGATCGCCACGCAGGCCGCTGCGTTGAGCACGTTGTGCCGGCCCGGCAGCGGCAGGAAGAGCTCCTCCCCGAGGATATCGAACCGGAAGCCGCCCCTCCCCCCCGGCTCGCCGCCGGCCCTCCGCCACGCCAACCCCGCGACGGGGAAGTCGCCCCGGTTCCAGCCGAAGGTCCGGACCTCGCCGGGCGCCCGTGCGGCGATGCGGTCGAAGCCCTCCATCTGGAGGTTGAGGTAAGCGCGGCCGGAGGGGAGCATCCCGTCGAAGATCTCGCTCTTGGCCTCGACGACGCCATCGAGGTCGCCGAGGCCGCTCAGGTGAGCGCGGGCGATGGTGGTGATGACGGCGAGATGGGGGCGCACGCGGCGCGACAGATAGGAGATCTCGCCGGCGGCCGACGTGCCCATCTCGACGATCAGGTGCTGCGCGGGCCGGCGGGCGGCGACGAGCGTGAGGGCCACTCCCAGCCGGTTGTTGAAGCTCTTCGGAGCGGCCTGAACGTGCAGCCGCGTGGAGAGAATCGCGCGCAGGAACTCCTTCGTCGTCGTCTTGCCGACGCTGCCGGTGATCGCCGTGATGACGGGATCGACGGCGCGGCGGTTCCAATCAGCCAGCCTCTCGAGCGCCGCGATCGGATCGTCCACGGCCACGAGCCCGCGGGGAGCGAGCGGAGCCAGGTCGCCGGCGGCCCTCTCGCTCCGCACGACGCAGGCGATCGCCCCGCGCTCGAGAGCCTGCTTCGCGTAGTCGTGTCCGTCGAACCGCTCCCCCTCGAGGGCGAAGAAGAGGTCGCCCGCCTGGACGGAGCGGCTGTCCGTGGAGACGCCGAGCACGGCACGGTGGGGCGCGCTTCCCGGCGCCGACCAGCGGCCCTGGATCTCGACCAGGAGATC
>JAFGKN010000420.1 GCA_016928605.1 Planctomycetota bacterium
GGGCCCGAAACCACTGTAAACCGCCCTCCGTGTGTCAATTCACCGTCGCCAAGGCTACTTGCACGAGGCCTGCCGAACGTTTCTGATGCGGATGCCGATGCCGATCCGGATGCCGATGCGGATGCCGATGCGGATGCCGATGCGGATGCCGATGCGGATGCGGATGCCGATGCGGATGCCGATGCGGATGCCGATGCGGATGCCGATCCGGATGCCGATCCGGATGCCGATCCGGATGCCGATCCGGATGCCGACGGCTCGGGGTGGGGCTGACTCAGGCTGTCTCGAGACATCGGCGATTGCAGGGCTGCAAGCGCATGATCCGCGGCTCTCCGAGCAGATCCGCTCCGCCGCATCCTCGCCGTGCTGGAACCTCGCCGAGGGCAACCGGCGCACGATCCGATCCGGATCGGACGCCACCTCGGGGCTGTGCGCGAGCGTGGCCATGAAGAAGCCGACGTTGGGGCGGCGGATGAAGATGCCGTCCGCGGTCATCCGGAAGCCCGCGATCGTGTAGGCAGGGCCCCCTCCCAGGGTCGCGGCGACGACCAAGGGCACGATGGTGGCAAGGTGCTTGTCGTCGAGTCATGGGGAATCGCTCCAAGAACACCGTAGGAACTGCCCCGGAGTGTTTCGATCCGAAAGAGGTGGATGTGGCGTCCGACCCGGAGGGCCCCTGCCCGCGAGGTGGCTTCAGCGCGGCCGGCTTCGGGAGGCTTCGCGGAGGCTGGCTCGAGAGGGCACTGCGTGGACCCACCCGCGGACGAAGACTCATCCCTCGGAGCTCGCCCGCCGGCCCCACGCCGTCGGGAGGAAAGTCCAATGCGTTCCCAGGGACAAGTTCTCGCGGGGTGAAGCGAACGTTCGTCGGGGACTCCCTCCGGTCGTCTCGCTGCGCGAAACGACTGCGGGACCTGTCCTCGACCGAAACGCCACCTGGCTGCCCGCCCGCACGTGACGACGCAAACCATTCTCCAGAATTGCAGGCCACCGGCGAGAACGACTCTCTTGCCGCCGTCGTGCGTGTCCTCTCGAACGAGCGAGGCTATCCCGCCAGATCTCCAGGCGTCAACACGGTCAGCCCTGTGTATCGGGAGAAGTGCGCCTTGTTGAAGGTGAGAATGCCATCGACGTTCGCATGACGCATCGCAGCAACGAGCCGGGCGTCGTGAGCCGACTTGCCAAGGACACCATGCTCAGTGACGAGTCTCTCCCACTCCAGATACAGGGCAGGAGACTCTTCCAGTAGCGTGAAGGCCCGTTTGAGCTCCGAGAGTCTCGCCGCGGTGGAAGCCGCCTCCATTCCAAGCCCGTTCTCTCCGACGGGGCGCGTGGCAACCACCCAGAATTCATAGACATTCTGGGGCACGAGGAAAAGAGCGTCCCCGCGCGTCCGAAGGGAGAACACAGCGTTTACCGCTGCGTCGTGTTGGGGGTGGGACGGCTGAGCGCTTCGCGTCAGAATGTCCGTGTCCAGGAGAATCCTCATTCGCCCCGGCCAGAGTAGATGCCCTCGCGGCTATCGTCAGCTTGGTAACCTTCGGGAAGACGCCGTGACCATTCCGACGTGGCAGCGAGGAATTCGTACCAGGCAGCTTCCGGGTCTTCAGAACCAGCAGTGTCGTCTCGCTTTCGGGATTCGAGGGCTTCGTGTACGAGCAGCCGAAGACCTTCGCCCGGTTCCTTGCCCGATTCTCGAGCAAACTCCTCGATTCTCTCTTTGTCCTGTCGGTCAAGCTGAACGTTCACAGCGACTCCCGATCGCGGTCAGAGTGCTTGCGCTGGACGGTTTGCTCGTCGTCGGCCGCCAGGTCGGCCGCAATCTCCCCGACGTGCTCGTAGGCGTACGCCAGCGCGTCGTGAACGTCCGCACGGCGAAGGTGGGGATAGTCGTCCTTGAGGATCTCCTCGACCGTCATCCCCTGGCGGTACGACGCCAGGATGGTGGCGGGGCGAATCCGCGTTCCGCCGCCGACGGCGCGACCGCCGCAGCGGTCGGCGACCGTGTCGATGGTGCGGTCATCGAGTTTACTCATACGCCGAATTGTAAGCTCTTCGGCCGGAACGAGCAACGCAGAGAGACTCCTACGGCTCGGTGCAGGAGGAGCACAACCTGGTCCCGCTCGGAGGAGAGTCGCCCTACTGCGTCTACCGCATGAGGCTGGGGTACCCGTACCGGGCCTACAGCGCGGACGGCGGTCGGAGGTGGAGCCCGCCGGAGCCGATGGTGTACCCGACGGGAGGACGCATCCTGAAGCAGCCACGGGCCTCGCCGAAGCCCTGGCGCTGATAGAACCGCTCGGGCCGGCTGAGGATCTCGACGCTGGCCTGATCACCTCCGGACGATCAGCGAGTAGAGCACCGGCACCATGAGGAGCGTCATCGCGCTCGCGACCGCGATGCCGAAGACGATGCTCACGGCGAAGGGGGTCCAGACGCGGCTCACGCCGCCGAGGCCGAGGGCGAGGGGCAGCAGGTTGCCGGCGGTGGTCGCCGCGGTGAGGAGGACCGGCCGGAGCCGCTGCGAGGCCGCCGAGATCACCGCCTCGAGGAGACCGCGCCCGCGCGCCCGCTCGAGGTTGATGAACTCGACGAGCACCAGGCTGTCGTTCACGACGACACCCGCCAGGCCGATCATGGCGATGAAGGTCGCCATGGTGAAGGGCTGGTCGCGGATCCAGAGGCCGAGCAGGACGCCGAGAACGCCGAAGGGCACGACGGCCATGACGATCAAGGGCTGGCGGTAGCAGCGGAACTGAGCGGCCAGGAGGACGTAGATCAGCACGAGCGCGATCCAGAAGCTCCGCCGCTGGCCCGCCATGCTCTTCGCCGTCTCCTCGAACTCCCCGCCGAAGGCGATCCTCACGCCCGGATGCCGCTGCGGCACGTCGCGGAACATCTTCTCGAGCCGCTCGTTCACCTGCGGCCCCGTCGCCACGAGGCCGTCCACGTCCGCGGTCACGAGCACGGTCCTCCGCGCGTCGTAGTGGTAGTAGCTCGCGTTCGGACGCCACACATCGACGCGGCTCACGTCGACCACGGGCAGCAGCGCTCCGCTCGGCAGCGGGATGTCGGTCTGGAGGATGTCGGCGACGGAGCCGCGGTCTCCGGGCTCGTACTCGACGCGGATCGTGACATCCTCGTCGAGTCCGCGGTCCTTGTAGCTGCCCGCGGGGATGCCGTCGTTGGCGGCGCGGACCGCGAGGGCGAGGTCGAGCGGGAAAAGCGCGAGTGCGGCCGAGCGCTCCGCATCGGCCTCGAAGCGGAACTCGCGCGGGCCGAGGTCGAGGTTGTCGGCCACGCCGTAGACACCTTCCATGCGCCGCAGCTCCGCCTTGATCTCCTCGGCCACGAGCTTGGCGCGGCGGTAGTCGTTGCACTCGACGCGCACCGCCACCGGCTTTCCCAGCGGCGGGCCATCGTGAGGCGTGAAGACCTCGAAGGACTCGATGCCGCGCGCCCCGCGCCGGGCGATCCGCTCGTCGAGGGCGCCGCGCAGCCGGCGGACGATCCGCTCCGGATCGGACGCCACCTCCGGGATGTCCGCGAGCGTCGCCATGAAGAAGCCGACGTTGGGACGGCGGATGAAGATGCCGTCAGCGGTCATGCGGAAGCCGGCGATCGTGTAGTAGTTCTTGATCAGCCCCTCCGCGTAGAGATCGTCGAGCAGCTCCTCGACCTCGCGGCAGGAGTCGTCCGTCTCGTCGAGGCTGAAGGAGGAATCGCACTGGATCGAGGAGAAGACCGCGTTGAAGTCGCTCGACCACGGATCCTGCCGGATCTGCAGAACGAGCCCCGCGAGGAGGACGGCGCCACCCACCACGAGCGAGAGGAAAGCTGCGCGGTAGCGGAGCACCGCGGAGAGCAGCCGCACGTACGCGCCGCGCGCAGCGCCGAAGAACGCCGCTCGCAGCCGGCGGATCGGGCCGAGCCGGCCGGTCTTCCGGCGGGACCCGAACTCGAGGTAGTGGACGGGCAGCACCGTGATGCACTGCGCCACGGAGAAGAAGAGGGCCAGGATCACCACCTTCGGGATGTAGGCGAAGAAGCGGCCGATCATGCCGCTCTGGATCAGGAGCGGCAGCATGGCGGCGACCGTCGTCGCGCAGGCGTTGAAGACCGGCCAGGCGACCTCCCTCGCTCCGCGCCGCACCGCCTCGGCCGGCGGCAGCCCTTCCTCGATGTAGCGGTAGATGTTCTCGATCACGACGATCGCATCGTCGACGAGCATCCCCCCCACGAGGACCATGCCGAAGAGCGTCAGGTTGTTGATGCTCATGCCCAGGAGCGGAAACAGCAGGAAGCTCGAGAGGTAGCTGAACGGGATGCCGACGAGCGCGATGAGGGCGTTCCGCAGCCCCAGCGAGAAGAAGAGGATCAGGGAGACGATGATGACGCCCTGCAGCAGGTTCTCGAGAAGGACCTTGAACCGGCTCCGCACCACCTCCGACTGGTCGCCGACGATCTCGAATCGCAGCGAGGCCGGCGCGCGCCGCTGAAAGGCCTGGATCTCCTCCCAGCACCTGTCGCGCAGGCGCAGAGTGTCGCTCTTCTGGTCCTTGGCGATGTTGAGGACCATGGCTCTCTGCCCGTTGATGCGGCTCTTCAGCCGCTCCTTCTCGAATCCCACCTCCACCCGCGCGATGTCCTTGACCCGGAGCGGCGACCGGCCCGGCACGATCCGGATGACGGCTTCCTCGATCTCGCGCGGCGCATCGTACTCCGTGTCGAAGTGGAGGCGCACCTCCTCGCGCTCGCCTGCGGAGGGCCGCTGCGGAGAGCCGATGGATCCGCTGAGCGATCCCGCGGGCTGGGAGCGGTTCGTGCGGCGGAGCGCATCGATGATCTCCATCAGGCTGACGCCGTGGCGGCGCGCGTCGAGCCGGTCGACCCGCACGAGCAGCTCCCTGTCGCGGAAGCTCTGCGGCGAGACCTTCTGCACTCCTTCCACCTCGCCGAGGATCCTCTTCAGCTCCCTGGCGGCCTCGCGCAGCACGATCTCCGGCAGGTCCGGATCGCTCGTCGAGACCACCACCGAGAAGAGGGGCCACACCTCGCTGGTGGTGAGGCGGCGGAGGATCGGCGGCTCGACATCCTCCGGCAGGTCCGCGACGCGGTCGAGCGCCGTGCGGAGATCGTTGAACGCGGTCTCGAGCCGGCTCGCATCGAGGTCCTCGTCGAACTTGACGTCGATGAAGCTCGCGCCGGGCTGCGAGTCGCTGATGATCCTCCGCACTCCGGAGATGTCCTCGATCTCCTCCTCGATCCTCCGCGTCACGAGGCGCTCCACATCCTCGGCGCCGGCGCCGTCCCAGAAGGTCTGGA